>CAZFQV010000204.1:0-2046 GCA_964521175.1 uncultured Sphingobacterium sp. | reverse complement strand
TTGATATCATAGCTTATCGATAATCAGGGTTTCGTATTCTCAAATATAGGATCTCTCCCCGACTGACCCTAATGAAACAGGTATTATTAGGTTGAACAAGGGGATTATTATTTGCAGGATGACTTCATTTCATCTCTCCGGTTTTATTCCGGGACGTGGATTTATCAAATATCCTTAGCCATCGCCGGATCGCTGATGCTGTCCTTTCCCGTTTCTACTCTGCCGGCAAAGCGGTGCAGATAGCTGCCGCCCGATCTCACCGAGAAATCATACCAATTCCCGCTGGCGGAAAGTGACCAGTTCATTTTGCGGCTGCGTCCCGGTGCGAGCTTTATGGTCGCAGGGACTTCGTAATCATACGCATTAGAGGTCATGCTGAGATTCAGTTCAGTAGCATGAGGGTTATGGATATTCAGGGATATTCCGCCCTTTTTATGATTGTATTCCAGACTGATTTTGGGCTCATCAACGAGGGTGCTGCCGGTAAACCGATGAAAATAACCGTTGGGCGCATAGACTTCCAGATCATAAGCTCCCTGATCCTGCAGCACATTCCATTCATCACTCAGACTCTTACCCGCCTCTACCGTATAGCGCCGGGGGATGCGGTCCAAGTGCAGGAGGTCGTAAACATGAAATACTGCACCGGCTTTCCCTTCATTGACGAAGCTTAACCTGACTCTATTCTCCTCCCTTAGTGCGCTAAAATGAGTATGCAGGCGGTAAGGCAGCGGCCTCGAGAAGCGGGTGCCTTTCTCCTGATAAAGACGCGACGGAGCCGGAGGTGCTTCCGCTGTGGGTAATCGTTTTGAAGCTTCATCGAGCGAGGCGTGGTTGGAAGTATCCGGCATCTGCGGGAATACCGGGTCGTTGGGTGTCTCGAAGTCGAAGGCCGAGGTCAGGTCGCTGCTGACGGCCCGGTGCCAGGGACTAATCGCCGGTATGGTAAGTCCGAATCGCTTTTCGATAAACTGACCCACGGAGGTATGATCGGCTACCTGCGAGTCTACCCAGCCGCCTTTGCTCCAGGGGGAGATGATGTACATCGGCACGCGTGGGCCCATGCCCCACGGGCGGATGTTGCCGCTGATAGTATCCCGCGGATCCTGGTAGGTCCTTGTCCTTGCCCGGTCTGCAGCGTTTGTTGAGGCGGCATGGAAAGGGTTCGGGAATTTCGAACTGCCCTTGTCGTTGTCAAAATACATCCCCGCCAGGTCGAGAGTCGATTTCCCCGCCAGGGTGTTATCCAGGTTATAGGAAGGCACTGCAGGCGCCGGTATATGATCGAAAAGCCCGTCGTTCTCGTCGAAGGTCAGGAAGAAGACCGTTTTACTCCATACTTCGGGGTTGGCGGTGATGGCGGCCAGCACTTCGTGCGTAAAATCGGCACCCCGGTAGGGACTTGAAGGTGCTCCGGGATGCTCGGAATTAATCTGTGAGGGCAGCACCCAGCTCACCTGCGGCAGCGTGTTGTTTTGCACCTGCTCCGCCAGATCCTGCAGCGTCCAGTGCTTCATGCCGTTCTCATAGATAGAAGAACCCGGCTTGGCCTTCCTGAAGCTTTCAAAAGCCAGACAGCCATGCATGGCACCGGTCCAGTTGTCGTTGGGATCTTGAAAGATGCGCCAACTGATACCCGCTTTCTCCAGCACATCAGGAATGGTGGGCCATTGGAAGGCATTACCACGATAGGTATAACCCGGATCGGGCATCTTATTTTGTATCCAGCAGCGCAGGTTGACCGGCTCTGAATCCTGATCGGTGCAGTTAATGCCTGCCGCCCGCTTTTCGGGATTGAAATTGGAGCCCGAAAAAAAGACGATCCGATTTGGGTCGGTGCCGGTAGCCACGGAACAATGGTAGGCATCAGAGATTGTGAATGAATCAGCCAGGGCATATTGGAAAGGGATCTCTTCCTGACTGTAATAGGCCATGGAATAGGGTGTTTTAAACTTCGGCCAGAATCCATATTTCCCCTGATTCCAGGCGGCCTGCATATCCGGAAAATCATGCGGCGTACCGTTGATCAGTGCCGCATTGGAAGTC
>CAZFQV010000203.1:0-5085 GCA_964521175.1 uncultured Sphingobacterium sp. | reverse complement strand
CAGCCGCGCGTTCCCTACGCATTTAATAATGTTTTTCACAGCGCTGACATGCCCGGAAATAATATGAAAATTTGCCTCAAGGCGTACGCCGGCTATACCAATCGGATCCTTTATCCCCGGTTCATTATCCACCGTAAACTCCTGAGGCAGCACATGAATGATCTCCTCTCCGGGAGGCATCACCAGTTTATACATATCCTCAATAAGCCTGTCGATATCTTTTCTTTGGATCTCCGTATTCAGTTCTTTACGGGTAAGAATCCCTCTGTGTTGCAGGCTTTTAATATGCTGGCCGGCGATGCCCACGTTGACGATCTTAATATCCACATTCGACTGGCCGCTAGCCTCTTCTACTGCCTGCATAATGCCCTGAACCGTCTTCTGGATATTCGAGACTACCCCCCGCGTCACCCCGGCAGATTCTGCTTTGCCCATACCGAGTACCTCTATCTTACCATGGCCGCTTCTGCGCCCGACGGTAACGCAGATCTTGGTCGTTCCAATATCGAGTCCGACGACTATTGGTGAATTTTTGGCTGAAGCTAAGTTACTTTTATCCATATCTAATGCATTAATTTATTATTGAATCCCGATTTGTTAACTGTATACTGTCTATTGCCGGCGTAACCACCGACAGGACTTTTACAGGCGTATTATTACTTATACTATCTATATTATCATTCTTCTCGCAAACAATCTGGTTGGCATACTTCAGATTAATCGTCTTATAAGCGGTCCATCCTACCCGCGGCAGCGCTTGCTTATAAAATACCCGTAAGTTTCGGAACTTCTTCTCCAGCATATCCGCCGTTCCAAGAATAATTCTATGATCGCCCACGCGGGGAACGATTTCAATATCGCCATGTAGATTAACAAAAACCTGTTCTATCTGATCATTCCAAAGCGTATCAGCCCGGATGTATGATGCAATCTTAAAGAGATCGCGTGCCAAGGGAGTGTAAAGTGTATCAACCCTCCCTGAAAAATCCTCATTTATTAGTCCATTAGCCACCAGCACCCGGGCAGTGAAGTTCTGAGACATCGGGATCTTTAAGCCATGTTCATCAATATAAAAATGGACATTGGCCATATTGATCACTCTTACCACGGGTTTTCTCTGGCGGATGTCCACGTAAATAACACCGTTCATATCTGAAAATATTTTCGCATACTCGATGAATGGATTTGCCTTTAATATATTTTCCAGCTTATGAATATTGATCTCGTTGAGTTTCCGGCCAACCAGGGTTCCGCCTGACTCAAAAAGAATTCTATCGACCTCTTCATGTTCGATAAAATTATCGTTTCCGGGAAGCTGCACTTTCACTTCCCTGCATTCAAGTGAATCTTTCTTTACTTCTATAAAACTCATCAGCACAACAAGCCCGCTCAGGCAGGCTAAGGACGCCAGCACTGAAAAAATCAATCTCCATCTGATTCGCTTAAGCATTTTCCATTACTTCTTTAAGTGATCCTATCAGCGTATCGATATCACCTGCTCCCACCGTGAGCAAAAGCTCCGGCTTCGTTTCTTTTACATAATTAACCGTCTCTTTTTTTCCTAATATCCGTTTATCAGAAATAGATACCTTGTCCAAAATCATCGCTGAATTTATCCCATCGATCGGCAGCTCCCTCGCAGGATAAATATCCAGCATAATCAGCTCATCCGTCATCCCAAGAACTTTTGAAAAATCAGCGGCAAAATCCCGGGTCCTGGTGTATAAGTGAGGTTGAAAGATCGTAGTCAATCTCTTATCCGGATAAAGAGCTTTCACTGCAGTCAAACAGGCCCGAAGTTCTTCGGGATGATGGGCATAATCATCGATGTAAATACGCTCTGCCGTTTTAACGATATATTCAAAACGGCGCTTTACCCCTTTGAAGCCGGCCATAGCGGTGCGAATACTAGCCGGCTCTATCCCTAGTTCCAGAGCTACTTCTATCGCTGCGGTCGCGTTCTCGATATTATGAAGTCCGGGAATGCCCATCTGAATATTCTCAATATACTGATTCGCACTCTTAAAATCAAAGTAGAAACTACCCGCCTCTATCTTAATATTAACTGCCTGTATATCAGCCACCTGACTTGCCACGTAAGTCCTTCCACCTTCCAATTGCAAACCCTTTCGATAGATCAGACTACCGCCCGGCTTAAGTTGTGAGATAAACTGTCTGAAAGATTTTATAAGGTGTTCTTTATCGCCGTAAATGTCCAGATGATCCGCATCCATCGACGTCACGACGGCAATATCAGGATACAGCGTAAGAAACGAACGGTCAAACTCATCAGCTTCTACTACCAACGTATTATTATTACCAAACAGCACATTACTATTATAGTTGGAAGCAATTCCTCCCAGGAATGCGGAGCAATCATAACCACTGTCTTTAAGTAGATGAGCGATCATACTGGAGGTAGTGGTCTTGCCATGTGTACCGGCAACCGCGATGGTAAACATACCTTTACTGATAATACCCAGAACTTCGGATCTTTTTTTGAGCGTGAATGACCGTGTGGTAAAATATTTAAGGATATCTGAGTCTTTAGGAATGGCAGGCGTATAAATAATAAGAGTGTTTGGATCCTTCTCCTGAAAACTGACCGGTATATTATCTGCTTCATCCTGGAACACCACTGGAATGCCCTCGTTCATGAGTGCAGCAGTGATTGGAGTACGTACTCTATCGTATCCGCAAACAACCGTACCTCGCCTTTTAAAGTAGCGAGCAAGGCCACTCATACCGATCCCGCCAATTCCTACCAAATAAACACGCTTTATATTTTCCAAATCCATATCAGGATGATCTTCTTAATTTGCTATACTTAAAACATGCCTGGCAATTACTTCATCCGCATCAGGCAAGGCCATTTCCCCTATTTTTGCCGCCATCTCCCGACATTTATCTATATTATCGATAAGCTGCAGGGCCTCTCCAATCAGCCTCTGTATCGCTTCAGAATCCTTTATCAGGACAGCTGCACCATTCTTTTCAAGCGCAGTGGCATTTTTCGTCTGGTGATCCTCGGCTACATTCGGTGAAGGAACCAGGATTACTGCTTTCTTAACCGCATACAACTCTGATAAGGTACCCGCACCTGCTCTGGAAATAACCAGGTCTGCAGCTGCATATGCCAGATCCATTCTTTCCAGAAACTCATGCATCTTTATCCCGGAATACGGTTTTCCCTGAATCTGTTCATGGAGCGACTTATAATAATATTTCCCCGTCTGCCAAATTACCTGTACATCGGCATCGATAATCTTATCCAGGCCTGCTAACAGGCTGTTATTCAATGTTCCCGCTCCCAGACTTCCTCCTATCAGTAAGATAGTTTTCTTCGTGGATGAAAGTCCGAAAAATGACAAAGCCTCATCTCGCTTTCCAATGATATCCACTGATTCTTTACGAATAGGATTTCCGGTTATTACAATTTTCCCGGCGGGGAAAAACCTTTCCATCCCCTCAAAGGCAACACAGATCTTACGGGCATTTCTCCCCAGTTTCTTGTTAGTTATACCAGCATAAGAATTCTGTTCCTGAATGAGATAAGGAACTTTCATCCGGGAAGCCATATAAAGCAGGGGACCGGAAGCATAGCCACCTACTCCTACCGCTACATCTGGCTTAAACTCCCGTATGATCTTTCCGGCCTGAATGACACTTTTTAATATCTTATATGGGAGAGCAATGTTTTTTAATATCGATCCCCGCTGAAATCCCTGAATATCTAGCCCGATAATCCGGTACCCTGCCTTAGGCACTCTCTCCATTTCCATTCGACCATCGGCCCCTACGAGCAGGATCTGGGTATCCATATCAATTCTCTTGAGTGCATTCGCAATTGATACTGCAGGGAATATATGCCCTCCAGTACCTCCACCACTTATGATCACTCTTTTTGCCATACTGCTTTAAACTGCCGGAATTTCACCGACAATTACCTTTTCGTTGCTTTTTCCTTTTTTCTCGTCTATATCCCTGCTCACACTTAATATGATTCCGAATGCTATACTTGTAAACAGGATTGAGGTTCCGCCCATACTGACCAGCGGAAGCGGTACGCCCGTCACCGGGCCAAGACCGACGGCAACTGCCATATTCGCAAAAGCTTGTATCGTCAGGCTAAAACTCAAGCCGGCAGCCAGCAATGCCCCGAATGCCTTCGGACTATGGGTGACAATCAACACACAACGGTATAAAAATGCGAGGTATAAGAAAATCAATCCTACGCCACCCACCAGTCCATATTCTTCGATAATCAGCGCGAAAACAAAATCCGAATACGGATGCGGCAGAAAATTCCTCTGAGTGCTATTTCCAGGACCCTTACCAAACACCCCACCCGTCGCAATCGCAATCTTCGCCTGATTAGACTGGAATGATTTATCAGCATCTACCATTTCAGGATGTAGAAAAGTCTGTATCCTGGAAATATAGGTTTGTCGTCTCGGACCAAGTAACATTACGCCGGCCAATAACATGAGTCCGGCCAGGCTCACAAAGGAAATTTGTTTAATACTGATCCGCCCCATGATCAGCAAGAGAATACTCACACCGAATAACATCAGTGCTGTGGAAAGATTGGCCAGTGCGATAAGCACGAAAACCCCGCAAACTGAGCCCATTATGGGCAGGAATGCTTTCCTGACATCCTTTATGTTCTCTTGTTTCTTACTTAGCGTTCTGGCAAGGAAGGTGATAAGGGCAAGTTTAGCCAGATCCGAGGTCTGGAAAGTCTGATTAATGATCGGGATGGTCACCCATCGGCTTGCCTCGTTAAAGTTTGTACCAAAGATAAGCGTATACAATAAAAGAGGAACAGTAAGTACCATAAGGATCTTAGAAATTCCTGCGTAATAGCGGTAATCTAATAAATGGGAAAAATACATCAGAGCGATGCCACCAACGATCATAACCAAATGCTTAATCAGGTATTGTTCGCTTCCCACTCCCCGTCGGTAGGCCAGTGTGCCTGTTGCACTATATACAGCCAGCAATGACCATATAGACAACAAAATCACGATAAGCCAGATCCAGCGGTCGCCCTTAGTTTTGCTAATGATTCTTTCCATATATCTT
>CAZFQV010000202.1:0-5128 GCA_964521175.1 uncultured Sphingobacterium sp. | reverse complement strand
ATTGGTGGCACCATTCGCAATGACCTTACCAAGGGACAGGACCGATGGTATTCTCGGGTCAGCCACCCGGCTGACGATTTGCTGCAAGGCGACGATAATGTGGGAAGTAATAAGCACAGGGTCAATATTTTGATGAGGCTGTGCGCCGTGCCCGCCACGGCCATAAACTGTCATATAAATTTCATCGGTAGAAGCCATGTATTTCCCTGAGCGGAAGCCGACTTTTCCGGTTTCGATAAAAGGCATTACATGCTGGCCGATAACAGCCTGAGGTTTAGGATCTTCAAGAACGCCCTCTGCGATCATCAAACTTGCGCCCCCGGGCAAACGCTCCTCCGCGGGCTGAAAGATAAGTTTCACCGTGCCGGCAAACTCATCTTTCAGCAAAGAAAGTATCCGGGCGGTCCCCAGAAGCGAAGAGGTATGGACATCATGTCCGCAAGCATGCATCACACCTTCCCTTTTTGACTTGTAAGGCACATCATTCGTTTCCAGAATAGGTAGCGCATCCATATCCGCTCTTAAAGCTACTACCTTGTCTGATGGTCGGGAGCCCTTGATAAGCGCCACCACTCCGGTACCGGCCATATCCTGACAGGAGATTCCTAATTCCTGGAGTTTTGATTTGATAAAAGCCGAAGTTTGATACTCTTCAAAAGATAATTCAGGGTTGGCATGCAGATGGCGTCGGTTACTGATAACATCCTGATGAATCTCTTCCGCCAAGCGACTAATTTTTTCTTTCAGCATTATTTTAGATTTATCTTTTCAGCAAAAATAAAAAGTGAAGAATAATGTGTCCTGAGTTCATCCAAAAACCTCTGAGCCTCAAGTCGGCTTTTAAAATCACCAACCCGAACTCTATAATTTGGCTGTATATAGCTGATATAAGATGGAATCATGGGATATAGTGATTTGAACTTCGATTGGTTGGAATAGGCCTGCTCGCGTTCAAGTCCTGAATAAATCTGTACCCTGAAACCTTCCGAGGATGTCTCGTTCGCCAATGACTTATTTAACTCAAGACGTTTGGAAATAAAACTATCCAGCAAGGGGTCTTTTATGACAACAACACTCCCCTTCTCCTGGGCATAGATCGATTGCAGGGCAAAAAAACAAAAGAAGAATCCTATAATCAGTTTTCTAAGCATTATTTAATCCACTCCTACACCATGACAATTTTTATATTTCTTTCCACTTCCACAAGGACATGGGTCATTTCTCCCGATTTTCGGTTCTACGCGCACCGGCTGAGGCTTTTGTAGTTCCCGCGTATCTCCAGCCGGAACCCCGCTGGACGCCTGGACTAATTCAGGCTTTGATACTTTAAGCTTACTCATATCCTGACGTGGCGCCTGACGGGCTTCACGAACTTCCGCCGGTTCCTGAGTAGGAATATTCCCCCTAAACAGGAAGTTCACAATATCCTTGTTAACGGTGGCAAGCATGTTCTTGAACATGTCAAAGGCTTCCATTTTATAAATGACCAGAGGATCTTTCTGCTCGTAAACCGCATTCTGCACAGATTGCTTCAACTCATCCATCTCCCGAAGATGTTCCTTCCAGGCATCGTCAATTAATGCAAGCACAACGGTTTTTTCGAAAGCTTTGAAAACCTCGTAACCATTGTTTTCCACAGCCTTACGCAGATTGGTGGAAACCTGAATTGAGCGTACCCCGTCGGTGAATGGAACAATAATATTTTCGATATGATCTCCTCGCTCACGCAATACATCTTTCAATACAGGATGAGTCTGCTGTGCAACAGCGTCGATCTTACGATGATAGAAATCGTTAATCTTTTCAAAAATCCGATCGGTAAGCTTGTTAATACTTAGTTCATAAAAGTCTTTGTCCGGAACTTCAGGATCTACAGAAAATATCCTGATCACCTCCATTTGGAAACCCTCGAAATTATTTTCCTGTTTGTATTCGGCCACTATATCTTCTACTACGTCGTAGATCGTATTATTCAGATCAACATCCAGACGTTCTCCGAATAAAGCATTCCTGCGTTTTGCGTAAACTACCGTACGCTGTGAGTTCATCACATCATCGTATTCCAGCAAGCGTTTACGCACTCCATAGTTATTTTCTTCAACTTTACGCTGAGCACGCTCAATAGATTTGGTAATCATCGAGTGCTGGATAACCTCGCCCTCTTCGATGCCCATCTTCACCATGATATTGGAGATTCTTTCTGATCCGAACAAGCGCATCAGATTATCTTCCAGCGAAACGAAAAACTGACTGGACCCGGGGTCTCCCTGGCGTCCTGAACGTCCCCTAAGCTGGCGGTCTACACGCCTCGACTCATGACGTTCTGTACCCACAATAGCCAATCCTCCCGCATCGATCACACCTGGACCCAATTTAATATCCGTACCACGACCGGCCATATTGGTAGCGATGGTTACTGTGCCGGCCTGACCCGCTTCGGCAACGATATCGGCCTCTCTCTGGTGTAGCTTGGCATTCAGTACATTATGTTTAATTCCTCTAAGCTTCAACATCCTACTTAAGAGCTCAGAGATTTCCACCGAGGTGGTACCGACTAATACCGGCCGGCCTGCTTGCGTCAGTTTAGTAATTTCATCTGCGACGGCGTTGAACTTTTCACGCACCGTCCGGTACACCATGTCTTCCTGATCTTTACGCTGGGCCGGAACGTTCGTCGGGATCTCCACCACATCAAGTTTGTAGATTTGCCAGAGCTCACCAGCTTCGGTTGTAGCTGTACCGGTCATCCCACATAATTTATGATACATCCTGAAAAAATTCTGCAGGGTGACGGTAGCGTAGGTCTGGGTAGCATCCTCTACCTTCACATTTTCTTTAGCCTCGATCGCCTGGTGCAGTCCATCGGAATAACGACGGCCATCCATAATACGACCGGTCTGCTCGTCTACCAGTTTAATTTTGCCTTCATCGACAATATATTCTACATCGTTTTCGAACAGGGTATAAGCTTTCAATAGCTGGTTCACTGAGTGAATACGTTCTGATTTGATCGAGAAATCACGCATCAGCTCATCCTTTTTTGCAATTTTTTCCTCAGTACTAAGACTTGACTTTTCCAGCTCCGCAATTTCAGTACCCACATCCGGCATCACAAAGAAACCAGCATCTTCGCCCGAGGTAGTGATCAGCTCAATCCCTTTTTCGGTCAGTTCAACCTGATTGTTCTTTTCATCAATCACAAAGAAAAGTTCGGTATCTACCTTTGGCATTTCCTTGCTTTGATTTTCCATATAATGGTTCTCAGACCGGGTAAGCACCTGCTTAATTCCAGGCTCACTCAGAAACTTGATTAAGGCCTTGCTTTTCGGAAGCCCGCGGTATGCTCTAAGCAAGGCAAGTCCACCTTCCTCGGGGCCGCTATGACCCTCGTTTATCAATTTTTTTGCCTCGTTTAATACCGAATTAATAAAATTCTTCTGCGCGCTGACCAGTCTTTCGATCCGGGGTTTTAATTCATAGAATTCATGTTCATCACCGCGGGGAATCGGCCCGGAAATGATAAGAGGCGTACGGGCGTCATCAATCAACACCGAGTCTACCTCATCCACCATGGCATAATGCAGCTTACGCTGCACGAGACTTTCCGGATTCAGCGTCATATTATCCCGCAGGTAGTCGAAGCCAAATTCATTATTCGTTCCGAAAGTAATATCGGCTAAATAAGCCTTCCGGCGTTCTATTGAATTCGGCTGATGCTTGTCTATACAATCTACCGTCAGTCCGTGGAATTCAAATAAAGGCCCATTCCATTCCGAGTCACGACGTGCCAAATAATCATTTACCGTTACGATGTGTACCCCTTGCCCCGAAAGTGCATTTAAATAGGCCGGAAGCGTTCCTACCAGGGTTTTTCCTTCTCCGGTCGCCATTTCGGCAATCTTGCCCTCATGCAATACGATACCACCTATGAGCTGCACGTCGTAATGGATCATATTCCATGTCACCTCTGTGCCCGCCGCCATCCAGGTGTTATGGTGAATCGCTTTATCGCCCTGTATCTGCACGTTTGGCTTCCGGGCGGCCAGCTCACGGTCGGCTTGTGTAGCAGTAACCTCCAGCGTTTTATTCTCAGTAAACCTCCGTGCTGTATCCTTCATCACCGCAAAGGCCTCTGGCAAAATCTCTAACAGAACCTTCTCAAGTTCCTTGTCACGATCTTTTTGAAGCTTATCAAGCTTGTCATAAACTTCTGTTTTTTCATTGATAGGGAGATCCAAAGCCTCTGCCTTCTGCTTTACTTCGCTAATTTCCGCATCGATATCGGTAAGATAGGTTTGAATACGTAATTTAAAATCCGCTGTTTTCTGTCTTAATTCATCATTACTCAATGAAGACAGCTTGGAATATTCCTCCTTCGTTTTGTTAACGAGAGGCTGTAACAATTTTATGTCGCGGTCTGATTTATTCCCTAAAAGCTTGCTTAAAATCTTTAACATATATTTTGAACTATTGAAATCCTTTTTGTACAACAATTAAGCCACTGACATATAAAGCCATATTGACATAAACAGGAGCGCAAAATTACGATTTAATTATGATTTATAGAGTTGCAGGGCAGAAAGTTCAGTGAAAATTAGCAATGTGAGCAATGACTGAATAACAAATTGCCTTATCTTTACACCATGAACATTCTTTTATTAGGATCGGGCGGCCGGGAAAGTGCATTTGCCTCAAAAATAGCTCAAAGTCCTCGACTTGATCAGTTGTATATCGCTCCGGGGAATGGCGGAACCGGAGCTTTTGGGAAAAATATCAACCTTAAAGTTACAGACTTTAAAGGTATTGCTGACTTTGCGCTAAAACACAATGTAAGCATGGTGATAGTGGGACCGGAAGAACCCTTAGTAAGAGGCATTCATGATTTTTTTCTGGATCATGAAGAGCTGAAGCATATCTCTGTCATCGGCCCTCAGCAACAAGGCGCACAACTCGAAGGCAGCAAGGATTTTTCCAAGCAGTTCATGATCAGGCATGGTATACCCACCGCTGCGTTCAAATCATTCACTAAAGAAACATTAGCGGAGGGTCTTGTCTATCGCGAAACCCAAAATCTTCCAATCGTTCTGAAAGCCGACGGACTGGCAGCCGGTAAAGGTGTGCTGATATG
>CAZFQV010000201.1:0-5138 GCA_964521175.1 uncultured Sphingobacterium sp. | reverse complement strand
AAGACCTTTAATCGCACCATTTTGGATCTATAGCCCCTAACATATCTATTTATACAAGCATTATCGGCATAATAAACAATCGCTTTGAATATCTGAAAAAGAAAAATGCAAGGATCAAACTGTCAAAAGAACTCTCGATGGTATTCCCTGGTTATAAGCCTAAAACGGCAAATCGTCTTCGGCGCTTTCTCCTTTGGTGTAATCCATCGGTCGTTCTTCTTCGACTTTAGCCTGGGTACTATGGCTTTCGGACTGATGAATATTTTCATCACTCTGGCCGCCATCAAAGTCGCTCTTTCGTCCTAACATGGTGAAGTTTTCTGCAACTATTTCGGTAGTATACTTTTTGTGACCCTCTTTATCCTCAAACGAGCGGGTGCGGAGTTTTCCTTCAATGTAAACCAGTTTTCCTTTTTGTAAATATTTGGACGCGACATCGGCTAAGCCCCTCCACATCACTATATTATGCCATTCAGTCTGTTCGATCCTTCTGCCATCTTTATTATAGTTTTCAGATGTGGCTAATGGGAAGCTTGCGACGGTAACGCCTCCTTCCAGATGGCGGACTTCGGGGTCCTTGCCCAGATGTCCTACCAGAATTACTTTGTTAATGCCCGACATGTTCTTAATTGGAAAAGGTAAGTCAATCTGTTAATGTAAAGAAATTTTTGAAAAATTGAAAAATTAGTTTCGGTTTAGCCAGTTGTTCAATATCATTCATTTTTACGTAAGCCCAACCACTTTCGGTGCGAAATTGTTCTAAATTGTTATCTATTTCAATAAAAGTGGCATAAAGTTTTTGATGACTGAGAACATGCACAGGCGGTTTTGTTACTGAGCAGATCCGGGTCTGATCACCGAATATTTTTTTAAATTGTTCCACATTCACGAGATCTTCTGGCGCTAAAGCTCTTTCCGTTTCAAACAGGGGCAGGTCGTAAAGATTTTCCCAGATGTCGCCAGGCCCTCTTTTATTCATTAAGATCCCTTTGTCACTACGTGCCAGAATATAATTGAAATACCGGCTTCGTATTTTTCCTGTTTTTAGTTTAACCGGAAGTTCAGCCACCCTGTCGGTGCGGTAGGCCTCACAGGCGTCCTGCAACACGCAATCAGAACATTCGGGGTTCTTGGGCCTGCAAACCAGAGAGCCGAACTCCATCGAAGCCTGATTATAAAGCCCTGGATCAGTTTTATCAATCAGCTCATTTGCCAGCGAAGTAAATATCTTCTTTCCTTTACCGGAATTTATCGGTATGTCAATCCCAAAAAAACGGGATAATAGCCTGAAAACATTACCGTCCACTACTGCGCGAGGCTCATTAGAAGAAAAAGAGGAAATAGCGGCAGCCGTATATTCACCCACTCCTTTTAATTTGATTAACGACTCGTAATCTGAGGGGAAATAGCCGGCATGCTTCTCCATTACCAATTTTGAAGTATGATGCATATTTCGGGCCCGTGAATAGTAGCCCAGGCCCTGCCACAGCTTCAGGATTTCGTCTTCATGAGCGGAAGCAAAGTCTGCTATTGTAGGGTATTTTTCAGCGAAGCGAATAAAGTAAGGGGTGCCCTGCTCTACCCGGGTTTGTTGCATGATGATCTCCGAGAGCCAGATAACGTAGGGATCCGTAGTGTTTCTCCAGGGGAGGTCTCGTTTGTTGTCCTTATACCATTCGATAATTTCACGCACAAAATCCATAGGCTTAAGGTTTTAGATTCTTTCTCCGGCAAAATTACCTTACTATATTGTTTTATAGCCACTTGCTTTAAAAAAATATAGATTTATTTCCCAAATCGAATTAAAACCAATACTTTTGCAACCCCAAAACTATAGTTTTTAAGACAAAAAATTAAAAAAGAATACAGACATGACCAAGGCAGAAATCATTACAGAAATCTCTAATAAAACCGGAATTGAAAAGGTAGACGTTCAGGAGACGGTTGAAGCATTTTTCAAAGTGGTAAAAAATTCAATGGTTAACGGAGAGAATGTTTACGTGAGAGGTTTTGGAAGCTTCGTCGTGAAGAAGAGGGCAGAGAAGACTGCGCGGAATATTTCAAAGAATACAGCAATCATTATTCCTGAGCATTATGTTCCGAGTTTTAAGCCTGCTAAGGTTTTTGTTGAGAAAGTGAAAAACGGTAATAAGTAATACAAATTTTTAATAGTCTCTGACATGGTAAATAGAAAGCAGTTAGTTGTAATAGGGTCGGTGGTTATCCTTATGGGCCTCATGCTTTCGCTTGATATTCAGGGATTAGTGAAGCCAGATGATGGTCAGGAGGCTGGAACTCCCACTGCAGTAGCACCCGCGCCTGTTAAGGAATTTACCATTGAAGAGGTTTCAGAAGCATCGAAGCAAAACCTTAACGCCAATTTAAACAAGCAGGTATCCGATCTGGAAGCTGCTTTAAAGTCGGCCTCAGACAGTGAAAAGCCGGAGCTTTATAAAAAGCTGGCCCAGCATTGGGATGACGTGAACATCGCTGCACCTTCTGCATATTATTATGAGCTAATCGCTCAGAATGATGCAACTTTCAGTTCGTGGCTGAAGGCGGGCGACCGTTTCACAGATGCTTATCAACAGTCGATTGACACCCTTATGCAGCCTGCATTTGTTCAGAAGGCGATTCATGCCTATCAGGAGGCAGATAAGATTCAGCCGAATACACCAGAAGTTAAAACAGGCTTAGGGATCGCCTATGTTTCCGGAGGCTCTAATCCTATGGAGGGCATAACCTTATTACTTGACGTGGTTAAAGACGACCCAAAGAATCTCAAGGCTAACCTAAACTTAGGCTTATTTTCTATGAAGTCAGGCCAGTATGACAAGGCTGTTGAGCGTTTCAAAACTGTTATTGAGGAGGAGCCGAGTGCTGAAGCCTGGTTTTATCTCGCTACAAGCTATGAGAGTATGAGTATGAAGCCTGAAGCTATTGGCGCTTACCTGAAAACAAAGGAGATCGCTGCTGATCCGAATATGAATCAGTTTGTTGATCGTAAAGTAAATGAATTAAGCAATTAGATTATAAAACATTTTAAAAAACAACATTATGCCAAGCGGTAAAAAAAGAAAAAGACATAAAATGGCTACGCACAAACGCAAAAAACGTTTGAGAAAAAACAGACATAAGAAAAAATAGCCTGGTGATACAGCTGAGCTTTTTTCTCGCTGGATAGTCACAAAAAGATTAGGACCTCCCCGCTTACAGTGCGGGAGGCTAAATTTTTTTGCTTTCAATTTTAGTTCTTGTAGTAATTAAACGTGTGCCGGTTAAAACGGCACCTTAAACAGTAGCTGTTGGTAAAGGAATTAATTATCAATTCGTCCCCTTCAGGGGTTACTATTGCTTTACTGCAGGACAAGCAACTCGTAGAACTCAATACTGAGCAGGTCAACAATAATTACGCTGTTGGCGATATATATATGGGCAAAATCAAGAAGATTATGCCCGGACTTAATGCTGCATTTGTTGATGTAGGCTATGAAAAAGATGCTTTCCTGCATTATCTTGACCTTGGACCTCAGGTTCAATCGCTTTTAAAGTTAACCAAGATTGTAAAGAATGGCAGTTATAAAGATAAACTGCTCAATAGTTTTAAACTGGAATCCGATATAAACAAATCGGGTAAGATTTCAGAAATTTTAAACCGGAACGTATTGCTTTCGGAGCAGATTGCCAAAGAGCCCATATCAACCAAAGGCCCTCGCCTGAGTTCTGATATATCCATAGCAGGCCGCTTTTCTGTGCTAGTGCCGTTTTCTGATGTTATTTCTATCTCGAAGAAGATCAAGAGTAACACCGAACGGAATCGTCTTAAAAAGATCGTCGAGAGCATTAAGCCCAAAAATTTTGGGGAGATTATTCGTACCGTTTCCGAAGGAAAGGGAGTTGCAGAGCTTCAAAAGGATCAGTTGGATCTGATTGCGAAATGGGAGAAGTTCACCCAAAAGCTTCCTCATACGGAGCCTTCCAAAAAGATACTGGGTGAGATGGGGCGCACTTCTACTATCCTGCGCGACATCCTGAATGCAGATTTTACCAATATTCATGTGGCAGACTCCACCCTGTATGAGGAGATAAGATCTTATGTGCATGAGATTTCTCCGGAAATGGAGAAGATCGTCAAGCATTATCGGGGTAAAGAACCGATCTTTGAACATTTCGGCGTCGAAAAGCAGATTAAGGCGGCTTTTGGCCGTACCGTTAATCTCCCTGGAGGCGCTTACCTGGTTATTGAACATACCGAGGCTCTGCATGTCATCGATGTAAATAGCGGTAATCGTACTGCGAATACAGAAAATCAGGATCAGAATGCTCTGATGATCAACATGGAGGCTGCTAAGGAAATCGCACGCCAGCTACGGCTTCGTGATATGGGAGGGATTGTAGTGATCGATTTCATCGACATGCATAAGCCTCAGAACCGGAAAGAACTGTTCGACTACCTCAAGGAGCAGATGCTTCGCGATCGGGCAAAACATACGATTCTTCCGCCAAGTAAATTCGGACTGGTACAACTTACCCGACAACGGGTAAGACCGGAAATGAACATCGTGACCAATGAAAAATGCCCGGCATGTAATGGAACAGGCGAGATAAAGGCAAGTATTATCCTGATGGATGACATTGAGAATAATATGAGCTATGTTTTGAATGAGCAGAATGAAAAAAACATCACACTATGCGTGCATCCTTATATTGAGGCTTATATTAAGAAAGGTATCTTCTCAAGGCAGTGGAAGTGGTTCTTTAAGTTTAATAAGTGGATTAGTGTGAAATCTATGCCCTCTTATTATCTCACCGAGTTTCATTTTCTGAATGCGAAAGAAGAAGAGATAAAGCTTTAGATTCATTCTCTATATAGAAAAAATGTGCAATGAGCCTTCTTTGCACATTTTTTATTTACGACTAATTTTTTTAGCTTAAATTTAACGCTTAACCATAAACTTAGATCATTGTAATGGCTAAAACCAGGACGGCTTATTTTTGTCAGAGCTGCGGATATGAATCTGCTAAGTGGCTGGGTAAATGTCCTTCATGCAGTCAATGGAACACTTTTGTTGAAGAGATCATTGAAAAGGGTGCCGCATCTACGCCCAACTGGAAACCGGGCTCTACCAGCACGCAGC
>CAZFQV010000200.1:0-5185 GCA_964521175.1 uncultured Sphingobacterium sp. | reverse complement strand
GATAGTTTAAGTATAGCATTTGAAAAAGCTAGCGCCAACCTGAGAGAGATGGCTGAGTCAAAAATGGATACTCAGGCATATCATGAACAGGTGAACTCGCTGGCAAAAAACATCTCGGCTTTAAATGCAGTGTATGAATTGGAGCTGCAGGACTCAAGTGCACATTTGAAATCGATGAATAAATTCTATCAAAACTTATCATTGACGATGCAGAATTTCAATGAGTCAATGGAAGATTCCAAACACTTCAAGGAAGAAGTGGGTAAGTTGGCGAAAAACCTATCGTCTTTAAATGCTATTTACGGCAATATGTTATCTGCTATGAATCAGCAGGGGCGTCTATAATTGGTTTAGTTTATTTTAAAATTTATAAATAAGAATGCATGGCTCGAGGTAGACAAACTCCACGGCAAAAGATGATCGGAATATTGTATCTGGTCTTGTTGGGCTTGGTAGCGTTGAGTGTCAGTGACTCCATCCTTGAAGCATTTAAAAACCTCACGGATAGTCTGAATACATCTACCGAGAATGTGCAAAGTGGCATTGACATTACTTATGCTTCTTTTGAAGCGACCAAACTAAAAGATGAGCCTGAAAGGGCCAGGCCTATTTACGAACGAGCTAAACAGGTCAGCTCTTATATCAATGAGCTTGATCTGTATGTTGCAGATCTTAAAAAGCTTTTGGAAACTGAAGGTGGCGGATATGATGAAGTGACGGGTGATATCAGTAAAAGGGATAATGTCGACATTTCACCTCGTCTTATGATCAACGGAGGGCGAGCTAAAACTTTAAAAGACAAAATTAATGAAACCCATGACAAGATATTCTCACTCCTGGACAAAGATGAGATACGGGGTATCAACCTGTCCTTACAGGCCGTAGATCCACCCAGCAGGGGCGGGGTGAAACGCAGCTGGGAACAGTCTAACTTTGGAGATGGCATACCTCTTACTGCTGCTCTCACTGCGTTAGCGAAGATCCAGGCTGATACAAAGAATGCAGAGTCCGAAATAGTGAAAAAAATCTTGGGCACCATGGATCAGGCCGTGGTCAACCTTGACCAGTTCGCCGCTGTCGCGGTGGCGCCCACTTCCTATCTTATCCAAGGCCAACCATACACAGCTGAAGTATTTCTTACTGCCTCCGATTCAAAGTCGAGTCCAGATATTACGGTTGGAGGGGCATCGCTTCCGGTTAGAGACGGGAAGGGAACCTATACTGTGAATACCAGCAGGGAAGGGATATTTAGCTGGACAGGAACAATAAGTGTCAAACAGACCGATGGAACAATCAGGACCTATACTACACCTGTTCAGAGGTATCAGGTTGCCCGGCCATCGGCGGTGGTTTCTCCCGATAAGATGAATGTGTTTTATGTTGGCGTGCCTAACCCCGTATCCGTCTCGGCGCCTGGTATCCCTAAGGAAAGTTTGGTAGTTAGCATGAGCGGAGGTTCTATTTCAGGGTCAAACGGTAAATACACGGTTAACGTAACTTCTCCGGGTTCTACAGCGAAGGTGAACGTAGCTGCAAATATTGGTGGTAGAGTTCAGAACGTAGGTTCTACCGAATTTCGGGTCAAAAGGATCCCGGATCCTAAAGCTAAGTTTGCCGGGAAAACGGGAGGCGATCTTAGTTCAGTGATTATTAAGTCCCAGAACTCGATATTTGCAATTCTGGATGGTTTCGACTTTGACGCCAAATTTAATATCACCCGCTTTAGTTTGGTGATTGCCCGGCCTCGTGCTGATGTTGTGTTACTTCAAACCACCGGGAATTCATTCAACGCTCAGATGCGGTCTGCCATTGGCTCCGTAACTCCCGGTACACGTGTTATTTTTGATGATATAACGGCTGTGGGTCCGGATGGAACACAACGGCAGCTTGATCCCATGGTGTTTAAAGCAAATTGATTATGAAAACGATAGGTATTGCTCTATTGATGATCCTCGGAACCTTTGGCGTATTTGCACAGGTTCCTAATTTGAACAATAGCACTATCCCCCAGCCCACCGAAAGGCCGCTAGATGGGTATTATGCACACGATAATTTACTGAATGCCAAAGTTTCGCCTTATCCTAATCTTCGGGATGCTGACGTCATGTTCAGTAAAAGAGTGTGGCGCGAAATTGATCTTAGAGAAAAGATGAACAGGATTTTCGCTTCTCCAAAGTCGCGTCTGCTAACCATACTTACGGATGCCATCCAAGACGGCGAACTTACCGCATATGATGCCGTTGCAACCAAAGATGATGTTAACGGAGATGAGTTTTCGGTTATCCTGAGTCCTGAAGCCGCAATGGCGAAATTTGCAGATAGTGTTTTAGTCCCGATTTTTGATAATGAGGGTAACCAGATTTCTACCGAAGTGAGGCCGGGCGAGTTCAATCCGGATAGTATTGTAAAATTCAGGATCAAGGAAGACTGGATCTTCGACAAGCAGCGATCCGTATTCGAGCCTCGTATCATAGGGATTGCCCCTATGATCAAAATCTCCGCTGCTGGACAATCATTTGATGAGCAACCTGCGTTCTGGATTTACTTCCCTGAAGTGCGCCACCTGTTAGTCACCAAGGCTGTAGCAAACAGAAATAACGATGCCACCGGCTTAAGTTATGATGATATTTTCATGAAGCGGATATTTTCAAGTTATATCGTCAAAGAATCTAATCCTGCGGATCTTCGTATTAAGGATTACGCTGAAGGTATAGATAAGCTGTACGAGTCTGAGCGGATTAAAAAGCAACTGATGGACTTTGAGCATGACCTGTGGTCGTATTGACAGCAGGAATACCACAGCGTTTAATCTTTAATCTCTTGATCAAAGTATCCGATTAGCATTTTAGCCTGTTTCTTGTTAACTATTTTTAGTAATTCTACTTCAGAAGCCTGTCTGACCTTTTTAACTGATTTAAAATGTCTCAATAGTTTATCGGCCGTAGTCCTGCCAATACCGGAGATATTTTCGAGCTCCGTACCCAGGTTGGCCTTGCTCCGTTTATTCCTGTGAAAGGTGATACCAAAGCGATGCGCTTCGTCTCTTAATTGCTGAATTATCTTTAGCGTTTCTGATTTTTTATCGAGGTACATGGGATATGGATCATCGGGGTAATAGATTTCCTCCAGTCTCTTGGCGATGCCGATAATGCTTACTTGATTTTCTATTCCGAGCTGCTTTAGGCTTTTAATGGCAGAAGACAACTGGCCTTTACCGCCATCAATGACGATGAGCTGCGGTAGTGGCTGGCCTTCGTCGAGTAGACGACGGTATCTTCTAAAAACAGCTTCTTCCATCGTGGCGAAATCATCGGGGCCCTCGACGGTTTTAACGTTAAAATGTCGGTAATCCTTTTTGGAGGGTCTGGCATCTTTAAAGACAACAATTGCGGAAACAGGAAATTTCCCCTGGAAATTCGAATTGTCGAAACATTCAATATGACGTGGGAGTTGGTTTAAACGCAAGTCTTTCATCATCTGATTCAGCAGTCGTTCGGTTCTTAATTCAGGGTTGAGCTTCTCATACTGCTCAAGCTTTTCACGCCTGAAATACATTACATTTTTCTGAGAGAGTTCTAACAGCTTTTTCTTTTCACCGAGCTTTGGAATAGTGAAACGAATTGCAGGGTCATGGATATCAACCTGAAAAGGCACGATCAGTTCTTTAGAGCGACTGTCAAAACGTGTTCGGAATTCAATAATGGCCATGGACAATAATTCCTCGTCTGTTTCATCCAGCCTCTTCTTCATCTCCAGCGTTTGGGTTTGGGTAACTGTGCCGTTCATTACTTTCAGGAAATTTACGAAAGCGTGTCTGTCATCTGTAGCGATGCTAAATACATCCACGTCAGTTATCGAGGAACTGACGATGGTAGATTTACTTTGATATTTGTCGAGCAGATCGTATTTATCCTTAAGCTTATGAGCAAGTTCGAAATTGAGTTCGGCGATGGCTTCCTGAAGCTGGCTTTTGAGCATGCGGATCACTACGCCTGTTTTTCCGCTTAGAATATCTTTTATTTCTTCAATATTATGAGCGTAATCTTCTTCAGTCTGAAAAGCCTGACATGGCCCCTTGCAATTCCCAATCTGGTATTCGAGGCAGACACGAAATTTCCCCGCCATGATATTAGACTGGGTAAGGGGCAGGCTACAGGTACGCAGCGGATAAATTTCTTTAATCATCCCCAGAATGGTATGCATCATGCTTACTGATGCATACGGCCCGAAATAGGTTGACCCATCGCGGATAATTTTACGGGTCCAGAAAATACGAGGAAAAGGCTCGTTTTTTATAATGATCCAGGGATAGGTTTTGTCATCCTTTAACAGGATATTGTATTTGGGCTGATGCTTTTTAATCAGGCTGTTCTCCAGCAGCCAGGCATCAATCTCGGTATCGACAATCGTAAAGGTAATCTTGCGGATCTTGCTGACCAACACCCTGGTTTTAGCATTTATGCGGGAACTGTCTTTGTTGAAATAGGAGGAAACTCTGTTTTTCAGGTTTTTAGCCTTGCCGATATAGATCAGGTCATTATTTTCGGACCAAAATTGGTACACCCCTGGTTTTCCGGGTATCTTCTTTAGAACCGTATGATGATCAAATTTTTCCATATCCGGCTTAGATTAAGCGGAGCTTTCCGGAGCTTAGCATTTTACTCTTAAAAACCTAGTCTTTTGTCAAGTTCGATTTCGCCAGGCTGCTGTTGTTGTTGCTGCGGCTGTGAATAGCTGCTGCAATCCAGCACGGTGGTGACACCTCCTTTAGGTACCGGGAAATCTCCCTTGGTGTACTTTAACGTTGGATCAGCGTAAACACGCTTCATGTATAATGCGAATATTGGAAGTGCGGTATTAGCCCCTTCACCGAAATTGGTCGACCTGAAATGTATCGCCCGGTCTTCAGCACCAGTCCATACGCCGGTAGCCAGTTCGGGAGTAACTCCCATAAACCAGCCATCCGAATTGTTTTGAGTTGTGCCCGTTTTACCTCCAACGGGATTGGTGATATTATATTTCCAGCGTAACCTCCCTCCTGTACCTTCATTGACTACTGCCTTCAGCATGTCAATCATAACATAGGCTGTTTGTTCATCCATCACCACTTTCACCCTTGGCCTGCGCTCATAGATCAGATTGCCATTTTTATCTTCAACTCGCAGGAGATAAACCGGCTCTGTCC
>CAZFQV010000199.1:0-5226 GCA_964521175.1 uncultured Sphingobacterium sp. | reverse complement strand
TGGGTGCTTGACAAGATCAATATTGCCGACAGAAACTGGCGACGAGAAAATCTGGTATTTAATCTGGCAATAGGATACCCGTTTTAAAATAGATAGCCATCAGACGGTCAATGCTTTAGTAGACTGTAATTCGTTCGACCTGCCCTCCTCATTCCCCTTTATATGAAATTGGGGTTTTCAAAAACCGCGAAAAAATAAAATATTCTTATATTTTTATCTTTTGTGGATATGCCGCCCATATTCGGAAATTCCGGTTTTAACGATCAATTCATTATGGACTATAAAGAATACGCAGGTATTTATAAAGATAACCTATTAAACGACGTCGTCCCATTCTGGGTGAAGAACTCCCTGGATAAGGAGTACGGAGGGTTTTTTACCTGTCTCGGGCGGGAAGGAAAAGTATTCGACACAGATAAATTTGCCTGGTTACAATTCAGAGAGATCTGGTGCTTCAGCATGTTGTATAATCAGGTGGAAAAAAAGAAAGAATGGCTGGATCTGGCGATTCAAGGTGCTGAATTCATGAAAAAGCATGGAAAAGATGAGGAGGGAAATTTTTATTTTTCTTTAACGCGTGAGGGTAAACCTCTGATCGAGCCATACAATATTTTTTCAGACTGCTTTGCTGCGATGGCTTTCGCACAACTATATAAAGCTACAGACACATTGGAGTATAGGGATTTAGCTGTAAGCACTTTTAATAATATACTACGAAAACAGAATAACCCTAAGGGCAGATGGTCAAAATCATATCCGGGCACGCGCGAGCTGAAGGGTTTTTCGCTGCCGATGATTCTGTGTAATATGGTGCTTGAACTGGAGCATCTGCTGGACAAGGAAATGATCGAATCGACCATCGATTCCGGCCTTCACGAAGTGATGGAGGTGTTTTATCAATCAGACAAAGGTATTATTCTCGAAAATGTAAACCCGGACGGCTCATTTTCTGATACCTTCGATGGCCGGCTGATTAACCCCGGTCACGGACTGGAGTCGATGTGGTTCGTCATGGACATCGCCGAGCGGAGAAATGATACGGCGCTGATCCGTAAAGCCACCGATATTACGCTAAACATTCTGGAATACGGCTGGGATAAAGAGTTTGGCGGTATCTTATATTTTATGGATATAAAAAATTATCCACCGCAACAATTAGAGTGGGATCAGAAGCTGTGGTGGGTTCATATTGAAACTTTGATCAGCCTCTTGAAAGGCTACCTGCATACCGGTGATAAGCGGTGTTGGGAATGGTTTGAGAAGGTCCATCACTATACATGGAGTCATTTCCCGGATCCTGAACATGGGGAATGGTTTGGCTATTTAAACCGCCGGGGAGAGGTGCTATTGTCGCTTAAAGGCGGTAAATGGAAAGGCTGCTTTCATGTTCCCCGTGGTCTCTATCAATGCTGGAAAACCCTGGAGAGAATTCAGCAAAAACGTGTAAATGAGCAAATTAGCAAATGAATAAATTAGCAAATGGGAGAGCCCGTATCCCGCAACTCGCTTCCCGTAACCAATTTGTCGATTTGTCAATGAGCCGATTTGTCAATGGGAGGCTGCTCAGTTTGAGATCAGCAGCTCGATCAACTATTCCGTCTCATCCCTCTGATCTCGTTTCCCATATCCTGATACCTCATACCTGATACCTAACACCTAAAACCTCAGACCCCAACAATGGCAAATCTCCCCCTTCAGAATACCCTGGACTCTGATCAGCCGCAGAGCGCTAACCCGAATTATACACCGGCTCTTATCTCGCTTGGGGTACTCTATTTCATGAATGGCTTCATTACCTGCATGAACGACACCCTGGTGCCTTTTTTTAAGGAGGGATTCACTTTAACTTATGCCGAGTCCTCCTTAGTCCAGTTCTATTTCTTTCTTACCTACGGGCTGATGTCTTTTCCAGCGGGAATGATTGTTGAGAGGATAGGGTACAAGCATGGGATGGTGCTGGGATTCGCTATAGCCGCAATCGGGGCCTTGTTATTCTATCCGGCAGCCAGCATGCATTTGTACTATTTATTCCTGGCAGCACTATTTGTCCTTGCGATAGGGATTGTGGTACTCCAGGTCGCGTCTAACCCTTATATTACCGCATTAGGGCCGGCACGCACTGCCTCATCACGACTGACGCTCATCCAGGCTGTAGGGTCGATCGGAACTACAACGGCCCCGCTTTTCGGCGCCTATTTTATCCTTTCTCGGTTGGAGGAATCTACCAACTCAAGCGATGCCGTGAAATACCCGTATCTGGGTATCGCAGCCCTGCTCGTTGTGATCGCTCTGGTGGTTTATAATTTAAATCTTCCTGCGATCAGTACACGTCCGTCTGATAGGCATATTAACGAAGTAGAAAAAAAGAGTATATTCTCATTCAGAAACCTGAATTTTGGTGCATGGGCGATATTCGCTTATGTAGGAGCAGAAGTGTCAATAGGAACGTTTCTTACCAACTATATCGCCGACACACTCAGCGTATCCGTAGAAAACGCGAATACTTATGTTTCCTACTATTGGGGCGGGATGCTGGTCGGACGACTGATCGGATCCTATCTGCTTCAAACGGTAAAACCCTCCGCTGCCCTTAGCCTTTGTGCTTCAGCCGCAATTATATTGGTGGGAATTTCCATTAGCTCAACAGGACATCTGGCGGTTTGGACCATGATTGCGGTTGGGTTATTTAATTCAGTGATGTTTGCGATCATCTTTTCCTTGTCTGTTCAGGGCCTGGGATCGTATACTACCAAAGCTTCGGGGATTCTTTCGACGGCCATTGCCGGCGGTGCGATTGTATCTTTCTCCCAGGGATACGTCAAGGATCTTTCTACCTGGGATGTCGCATTCTTGATCCCGGTGCTCTGCTACCTGTATATCATTTTCTTTGGGATGAACGGCTATAAACCTAAAGCGATATGAAAAGACGGGGTTTTATTGCGGCAACAGGTCTGGGAGCCCTAACGCTTGCCTCAGGGGCACTTTCTGCTTCCGACGGGATAATGCAGGGCGAGTCGGGGAAGTCTACGCCACGAGCGTCTGAAATGCATGCAGGACTTGTAATTGCAGGCGGAGGAGTAGGAGGATGTGCAGCCGCGCTTGCGGCACTGAGGAATGGCCTTGATGTGATCATGACCGAAGAAAGCGACTGGATTGGCGGCCAACTGACTGCGCAGGGTGTGCCCCCCGATGAACATATCTGGATTGAGACACAGGGTGCGACCCAGGCGTATCGTGACTATAGAGCTGGGGTCAGGAACTATTATAAGCGAAATTATCCAGTTACCAGGCAGGCCAGGAATAGGTTGTATCTTAATCCAGGCAATGCGGAGGTTTCTGAGCTGTGTCATGAGCCTAGAGTATCATTAGCAGTGCTCTATGAAATGCTGATGCCTTATATCAGTTCCGGAAAACTGACTCTTCTGACAACGCATCGGGTAAAATCTGCAGAGCATTCCGATAACAGGGTGCACGCGCTAAAGGTATTTAGTATAAATACAGGTAGGGAGATCATTTTAACGGCTCCTTTTTTTGTGGATGCCACAGAGCTCGGAGAGCTGCTGCCTTTAACAGAGACCGCCTTTGTGACAGGCACCGAGTCAAAGATGGAAACCAAGGAACTGCATGCTCCTTTAAAAGCCGATCCGGATAACCAACAGGCTTTTACTGTTTGTTTTGCGATGGATTACCTCCCGGGAACAAATAATGTGGGTGAACAGCCAGATGAATACGATTTTTGGAGGAATCTTGTGCCCGATATGAGCCCTCCGTGGCCCGGAAAACTGCTGGATCTTAGCTATTCTAATCCCAAAACTCTAGAAAAAAAGCCCCTGGGTTTCGATCCGAATGGGAGCAATACTGATCCGTATTTAAACCTTTGGAACTACAGGCGCATCCTGGCAAAAGAGAATTTTATTACGGGAACTTACGGCGGCGATATCTCGGCGGTCAACTGGCCTCAAAATGATTATACCCTCGGGAACCTGGTTGGGGTAAGTGAAAGAGAATTCGATAATCATGTATACCGGGCAAAGCAGCTTAGTCTTTCTTTATTTCACTGGTTGCAGACGGAAGCACCAGGGCCTGACGGAAAACAGGGCTGGCCTGGTCTTCGATTACGTAAAGATATTATGGGCACGGAGGATGGGCTGGCTAAATACCCATACGTACGGGAGTCCAGGAGGATAAAGGCATTATTTACTGTGCTCGAAGAACATGTAGGACAGGAAAATCGCTCACTGGTCGCAGGTAATGAAGAGGGTAAAACCGCTGCCCAATTTTACGATAGCGTAGGCGTCGGATACTATCATATCGATTTACATCCCAGCAGCAGAAATCAGAATTACATTGACTTTGCTTCGCTGCCATTTCAAATCCCACTGGGTTCTTTGTTGCCCGTGCGGATGGAAAACCTGCTACCCGCATGTAAAAACATAGGCACCACCCATATTACCAACGGCTGTTACCGCCTTCACCCTGTGGAGTGGAGTATCGGTGAAGCTGTGGGTTTGCTGGTCTGTTATTCTCAAAAGAAGAATGTAAAGCCTCACAATGTTAGAGAGGGAACAGACTTGTTAAGGAGTTTTCAGGATTTTATAGGGAGACAGGGAATTGAGATTAAATGGAAGCTGTGATCCGTTCATTGATCGTCCTGAAGCAGGATGAAGCGATGCCTTTGATTAATTAAAGGACATTTTCGATTCGTTCCCTCAGTACTAATTGCACTATCGAGGTTAAAAAACATGGGATAATGGTAATTACTAACTGCGCCGCATTTCAATCAAAATCAATCTCTGCTTCAAAGGTGCGGTTCCAGGGTAGCGAGAATCGCATATTCTTAGGTCGGAAAGCATTTTTAAAGGCGGTCGCATTCCAACGGAAAGATAAGGCATTAAAATAAATCTGTAATTGGTCTCTACTATAATTTTCCAATTCCTTTGCAGCCGTTTCGGGGCGTTCAAAACCCGACTGGTTAATTTGTCGGAAGTACGCATTTGCTTTTGGTCTTACCAGGCTATGAAAGTAATAATCGTCTAATACCCGATGAAAGGTAAACCAGTTTTGAGCTCGCAGGAGCTGCTCTTTGTTTCCTCTGCCGAACAGCCTGTCCTGGGCCAGATAGAATAATAATCCCTGCGGTAACGCAGTGCCTATCGTATTGCCTGCGGTATTCCAGGAGGCATAGCCGTATAAGTCAGACAGTATATTCATTTCTAATAAGGCGCT
>CAZFQV010000198.1:0-5230 GCA_964521175.1 uncultured Sphingobacterium sp. | reverse complement strand
TTCGCACCGGCAGGCCCGAAAGTATCATAATTCCCTGAACTTGTATCACAGTCATCGTTTGACATATCCGTAACAGGAGGGTGGCCCTTCACCCGAATGCTTATACCATACAAATATATTGGCAGCTGTTTAATTACAAAAATTATTTTTTACAGGATGTTTTATATCAATTCCGCCCGTCTGCCAGAGTGATTAGTAAAATCTCGTTAGTTTTTTCGGTTTGTTATTGATCTCTTTATGCAATCAAAAAGGCAAGAGAACCCGATAATAATAACTTTAAGTTTCCCGTCGATTCCATACTCACTTCAGATTCAAAAAAATGAGAAGGAATAGTATCACGCATCTTCTTTTCCTGTATTATGTTCTAAAATCATGTAATGAAATTCATTTATTTATCCTGGTGGAAGATACTTTCATGTGTCTTGATTCTTTACAGAATTGTAGCCGGATACTTATTTGCTGTTCCGGCTCTTCCGATTCTTAACGAGACGATCAGAGTAGTTTTCTTCCATGTTCCTATGTGGATGGGCATGTTTACAGTATTTCTTATATCCGTGATTTTTAGTATACGTTATCTGTCTACCGGAGATGAAAATCATGATCTGGTGGCCGTCGAATGCGTGAATACAGGGATGATATTCTTTGTATTGGGGCTCGTGTCCGGTATGTTCTGGGCATATATCACCTGGGGAGAAGCCTGGAGCAATGATCCTAAACAGAA
This sequence comes from uncultured Sphingobacterium sp., assembly GCA_964521175.1. Taxonomy (GTDB): domain Bacteria; phylum Bacteroidota; class Bacteroidia; order Sphingobacteriales; family Sphingobacteriaceae; genus Daejeonella. The sequence goes on along the minus strand of CAZFQV010000198.1, from coordinate 4,509 downwards.
TAGCGTCGCTATAACCTTTCTGGTTTACTGTGCTTACCTGATATTAAGGAACGCTATTGAAGAAGATCAGAAAAGAGCAAAGCTATCAGCCATATTTAATATTTTTGCCTTTCCTGTAATGATTGTCTTGATCATTATACTGCCTCGCATGACCGACTCTTTGCATCCTGGTAACGGTGGTAATCCGGCTTTTAGTGAGTTCACTGACCCGAACATTAAGATCGTGTTGCGTCCCGCTTACCTTGGTTGGGCATTGATGGCAATATGGGTAGCATCCTTACGCTATCGGATACGAGTGTTGGACAATAAAGTACACTCGCAATGAGAGAATTCTTTAATGAGGCAGGTAAGATTAACGTGAGTTCGGGATAAGGAATACGTTTTAGGGGGGAGAATATTTTACATTTAACTATTTGAATATCAAATAAGTAAGCATAAATTGTTATATTTAAGTATCGAATTCAAAGACAACATTCTATGCTTACTTCTGATAAAATTATCGAAATTTTTGTTCAAGTTGACGATTTCTGCAAAGAATTTGGACACTCCATAGCTAAGCACCAATTGGCTGCTGGCAATTACAAGCTCCGAAACCGAAAAACATCGCTTTCTGATAGTGAGATGATCACCATACTGATTGCCTTTCACAGCGGTCATTTCACCAACCTGAAACACTTTTACTTAGGCTATATCTGTACTTATTACAAGGGTTATTTTCCAGCTTGGTATCTTATAATCGTTTTGTAGAATTACAGCAACGGGTGGCTGTTCCCATGATGTTGTTTCTGAAAACACGATGCCTGGGGAAATCACAGGGTATCAATTTCATCGACTCAACCCACATTAAGGTTTGCCATAACCGACGTATCCACAACCATAAAGTATTCGCTTCAGTAGCCCAACGCGGACAATGCTCCATAGGCTGGTTTTATGGATTCAAATTGCATTTAATTATCAATGATAAAGGTGAAATACTGTCTTTTTACCTTACTAAAGGCAATGTTGATGACCGAAATATCAAACTTATGACTTCAATGACAGAACAAATATTCGGCAAATTATTCGGAGATAAAGGATATATATCAAAAGCTTTAGCTGAACTGTTATGGGGAAACGGAATTCAGATGATCACCAAACCTCGTAAGAATATGAAAGACTTTAACATCTCTCAAGCCGATAAGATCATGCTTCGCAAAAGAGCAATCATCGAATGTGTGAATGATGAATTGAAAAATATATGCAAACTACAGCACACGAGACACCGATCGATAAACAACTTCTTAATGAACACAATGGGTGTCCTTTGCGCTTATCATTTCTTCCCTAAAAAGCCGTCCCTTAATATTGTTTTTGAAAACCAAGACAAACAATTAATACTCGCCGCTTAAACCGAACTCACGTTAAGATTAACATCTTGATCGCTGTTTCCCTGATTATATTGATAGGATTTGGATTGTATATCTTGACTATCGGGAAGAAACTGAAAAAACTGGAGAAAGAGCAAAAGCAGTGAGACCCGGCACTCCGCCAGACCACACTTGTCGCACTTGCAACGGGGATTTAAGGAGAGATTCCGCTCAATACGATAGGTTTTCAATTTAATGTGGAAGAGTCTGTGTACAGCTCGTCAGAAGAAAACAGGGGTATTAAAAAGCTTCAATCGGAAGGGATTTAATAGAAAACAGCATAAAAACTTATCGACCTGTTTTTGATTTCCCTCGTTTTGATGTATTTTCGACCTTGTCGCATTTTTTACCTTGTCTTTAGCATTAATTAGAATATTATGAGTAACACCCTGGCAGCTTTTAAAAATCTGGTGGGAACGAAGTTTGAGATGTATAACAGCTTGTTTACTTCTCTGCCGTTCCATCGAGTAGAAAAAACAGGAGTTTTACTTTCTTTATTTCTGTTGCATTGCGAAGAATCGTTCCGCAAGGAGAAAAGTCCGGTTGAAATTATTGATTCCTTCTTCCGCCAGTATACCACCTACGATAATGAAAAAGATCAGATCGATCTGTTATTCAGGTTCATTCAATATTCTGAAAGACAGGTTGTATTGTTCGACGCCTTGGAGGATGCTGCATTTGCGGCCACACACGACATGAATGGCTCAGGTACCTTAAAGCAGCTTCAGAATGAAGTGATTGACACGAATTCGCAAAAGCAGTTGGCTAAGAAGCTGAAGGACTTTTCCGTCCGATTGGTGCTTACAGCTCATCCTAATCAGTTTTATCCCAGCGCAGTTCTTGGAATTATCCACGACCTGGGAAAAGCGCTTTTACGTGATGACACAGTATTGGTGAACACCTATCTGCAGCAGCTCGGCAAAACGCCTTTCTTCAAAAAAGAAAAGCCCAGCCCATTTGACGAAGCTATTACCCTGATCTGGTTTCTGGAGAATGTTTTCTACCACTCGGCTGGGCATATTTTATCTTTTCTTAACGATGAGTTCCCAGAAGCGATAAGCAAAAAGAATCAGCTAATCAGAATGGGGTTCTGGCCGGGAGGTGATAGAGACGGGAACCCTTATGTTAAGGCAGATACCACCTTAAAGGTCGCTGAGGCACTGAGGGGCAGTATTGTGAAATGCTATTACCGGGAAGTGCGTCTGCTTAAAGGTAGATTAACTTTTCACGGAGTGGACAGCTTGCTGGCCTCTCTGGAAGAGCGCCTATATAAGAATCTGTTTATTCCGGGCTATAAGACAGATTTAACAAAAGAGGAAATCGTTAGCACCTTGGTTAAGATCAGAGATATTTTGGTCGAAAAGCACAATAGTTTGTTTTTGAACAAGGTAAATAATCTGTTGAACAAGGTTAACCTGTTCGGTTTATTTTTTGCGTCCCTGGATGTCAGGCAAGACAGTTCTGCGCACCGTGAACTGTTAGAACTAATTGCAGAAAAGACGACCGTACTCCCTAAAAATTATAAGGGCCTGTCCGACGAAAAGAAGATCCAGGCCTTGGAGGGTATTAATTCCCTTGTTGTCGACACAGACCTGAATAAGGATGCGTTTGATACGCTGCTATCTATTCAAACCATTCAGAAATTCAATGGGGTTGATGGCTGTCACCGCTACATTATTAGTCCGTGGACGTGATGGAAGTATATGGCTTGTTTCTGATGTCTGGTTGGAAAAGGGACAAACTGAGTGTTGATTTCGTCCCCTTGTTCGAAACCATCCCCGATCTCCAGAATGCATCTGCAGCGATGAAGGTGCTTTACGAGAATAAGTCTTATCGTGCCCATTTAGAGCGCCGTAACAATATTCAGACGATCATGCTTGGCTTTTCCGATGGTACAAAGGATGGCGGGTATCTGATGGCTAACTGGAGTATTTATAAAGCTAAGGAAGAGCTTACCCTCATCTCCAAAGAATACGATGTAGAAGTAGTATTTTTCGACGGTAGAGGGGGTCCACCGGCTAGAGGCGGTGGTAAAACCCACCAGTTTTATGCTTCAATGGGCAAAAATATATCAAATAAGGAGATCCAGTTGACCGTCCAGGGCCAAACCATCAGTTCCAACTTTGGAACCCGGGAGGCCGCGAGATACAATATGGAGCAGTTAATTCATTCCGGCATCAGTAACGCCTTGTTTTCTTCAAAGAGTACTACCCTGAATAGTGATCAGGAGAAGCTACTGGAGGACTTATCCGATGAAAGTTATCAGGCATTTGCCGTTCTTAAGAACAATCCTGACTTCCTGGAGTACTTGAATTTTGCAAGCCCTTTGCGTTATTATGCGGAAACCAATATTGGTAGCAGACCGTCGAAGCGCAAATCAGGAAAACTAAATCTGAATGATCTCCGGGCAGTTCCTTATGTAGGGGCATGGAGTCAGCTGAAACAGAACATTCCCGGATATTATGGCGTAGGCATAGCTTTCGAGAAACTGGAGGCCGATGGTCGGTGGGAGCAAATCAAAGATCTTTACAATGATTCGTTGTTCTTTAGAACGCTTATTGGCAATTGTGAGATGTCTATGAGCAAATGCTTTTTCCCCCTGACCGCCTATTTGTCGAAACATCCCAAATACGGTACCTTATGGAATATGTTTTATGATGAGTTTGAGCGCACCAAAAAATATGTTCTGTTATTGACCGGTAAATCGGAGTTGATGGCCGATAGGGCTACTGATCAGCTCTCTATTCAAATGAGACAACGCATCGAGCTGCCGCTGATTACTATTCAGCAGTATGCCTTGACGATGATCCGGGATGGAGGAACGAAGGCTGCCGATCAGGCAAAGGCGAAGATATTTGAAAAATTGGTGGTGCGCTGTTCATTCGGGATTATTAACGCTGAGAGGAATTCTGCCTGATAAGGGCAGTGTATCCTTCCCGGACCTGCTCCGGGACCTCCTCATTTATTGCTAAGTAAATTTCCTGCATACGTCTTTCTCTGGATCTTCTGTGAATGAGATTTTATAGGTAAAACGTTCTTCCCGGACCTGATCCGGGATCTCCTGATATTGCCTAAGTGCATCTTTTGCATAAGCTCGGTTTTG
>CAZFQV010000197.1:0-5253 GCA_964521175.1 uncultured Sphingobacterium sp. | reverse complement strand
GCCGGACGCAACCTCAGGTATTTCCAGAGATAGTTATCTAACGGCTTTAGATTATGTTTCTTTCCCAGAAATAGATATTCCCGACGGAGTAATCTGGGATAACTATCCTTATATTTTTTATCCAGCAAACCAGCCTGGCCGAAAATCAGTGCCTCTATAAATAGAGGCTTGTCCTTATACCTGTCAATTAATTGCCGGGGTAAGGATCTGGCCAGCATTTCGAAAGGTACAGCATTGGTTTTAAATCCGAAGTTCCGAGCCAGGCAAACATAAAATGCATCATCCCAGCTACCTCTAAATTCCAGAAGCGTCAAATTGATATTTTCTGCTTTTTCTTGCAATCGTTCAATCCCAACTCTCTGCAGCCAGGCTCTAATGTACAAAGGGTCTATTTTTGATATTTGCTTTATGCAGGGTGTCCAATCCATACTTTCGGCAAGGTTTCGATATTGTTCGATCAACCGGATAGGGATCAGCCCTTGCAGACTCAATACCGGAATACATGTGCCATCAAGACGCAATACATCAGCATCATGCAGGGCAACCACATGTAGAATTACATTATCATAAGCCCGGTCGTGCTGATGCCGATGCTTTTGCCAGTCGGATGAGCGGATATGAATTTCTACGTTTCCCGCCCACAATGTGCCGCCAATACGCAGCTTGGCACCCTCAAAATCGGGGCCGGCATGCAGATTATGGACGCCCGTTTCCAATATCTCCAGGGCTTCGCCTCGAACAGTATTAAGCCCCTGTTGTTTAAACAGACGGAATTTCCAAAGATAATGAAGAAAATCTTCCGGAATAACCATCTATAAATCTATAGACCACCAGCAGAACGGTGGCAGCCAATGATTCTAAGGTACCTCTTTTAAAGAATACGGTTGCGTCTATAAACTATTTTCTTCCAGGATCCGGCTCATTTCTTGCTGGATCTTTCCAGCTTCTTCACGCGCTCTTGCTGCGAAGTCCTCGCCGCTGGAAGCATAAATAATGGATCTTGATGAGTTAACCAGCAGGCCACAATCGCGGTTAAGGCCGAATTTACACACGGATTCCAGGTCACCACCCTGTGCCCCCACACCCGGAACCAGCAAGAAATGATCTGGCGCATGCTTTCGAACGTTTATAAACTCTTCGCTTCGGGTTGCTCCTACCACATACATTAGCCGATCGCTACCCGCCCAGGTATTAGCTGTGTCTATTACTCTTTCAAATAATCGTTGATCATTGAATTCAAGAAATTGAAAATTCCTTCCTCCCTCATTCGACGTCAGAGCCAGCAGAATTACCCATTTATCCTCAAAAGCAAGAAACGGTGTCACGGAATCGCTGCCCATATATGGTGCTACAGTGACTGCATCAAAATTCATTCCCGACGAGCTCTCATCAAAAAAAGCCTTTGCATACATGCTTGATGTGTTACCAATGTCTCCTCGCTTGGCATCGATGATCCCAAGACACTCTTTCGGAATATATTGTGAAGTATCAATCAAGCTCTTCCACCCCGGAATACCACGGCTTTCATAGAAAGCACTATTGGGCTTATAGGCCACGCATAAATCACTTGTCGCATCAATAATCCGCTTATTAAACTCCAATACGGGATCTTCATAATCCAACAGGAATGACGGGATAAGGTTTATATCGGTATCAAGACCCACGCATAAGAACGATCTCTTATTTTTAATCTGACTTATAAGCTGCTCACGATTCATTGTCTGGTAAATTTGAGCGAAAATAAATAAACACGGGGTCTTGCGCTCAAAAAAAAAATAAAAGTTTTGATTATTTCATTTATTTGCATAGAATTGTGGCATAATCTCAATTTATACCTGATTCAGGAATCACAATAATTCTCAGATATCTATTCGCTATTTTTGTGTTGTCGCACTCCAGGATAAATTTATTTAACCAAAATCCCAAAAACATAAACATTTTTTAATGCTGGATAGTAACAAATTGAACGATAAGCTCGTGTCTGAGCTGCGTGAAATTGCTCAGAATCTTGGTGTGGCAGACATTGATACCTTGCGTAAACAGGATCTTATTCAAAAGATCGTTGAGAGCTCTGCTGCTACTACTGTAGTTCTCGACCATTCAAACGCCGACGAACATGCTTCAGTAGAAACTAAGGAAATTGCGCCGCGCAAACGTGCCCGCAGTCATAAAACCAAACCAGACAGCTCCAGCCAACATCAAGAAGTACATCTTGATAATACTCGCATTCCCGATGTAACGGAGTCCGAAGCGAAACCAACGGACGCACCCGCCGACTCTGCATCGGAAACTCCTGTCACTAGTAATTCAACAGAACATACCAGGGAATCAAAGAGACAGGAAACAGAATCAAAAAAATTCGAACGCCGGCAGAATTCTAATCAGGCCGGTAACAGAAGTCAAGAACCGGCTATTAATCTCGACTTTGATAATGTAATTGTCAATGAAGGGATTTTAGAGATTATGCCGGATGGGTATGGTTTTTTAAGGTCTTCGGATTATAATTACCTTTCCTCTCCAGATGATATTTACGTTTCTCAATCCCAAATTAAGCTTTTTGGGCTTAAAACAGGCGATACCGTCAGGGGAAGCATCAGGCCACCTAAAGAAGGTGAAAAATATTTCCCGCTTGTACGTGTAGAAGCAATCAATGGCCGTATCCCCGCTGAAGTTCGTGATCGGGTGCCGTTTGACTACCTTACTCCCCTCTTCCCTACAGAGAAGTTAAATCTTTTTGTAGATACGGCCAACCATTCCACTCGTATTATCGACCTATTTACACCCATTGGTAAAGGACAGCGCGGTTTGATCGTTGCACAGCCGAAAACGGGGAAAACCATGCTTCTCAAGGATGTGGCTAACGCAATTGCAAAAAATCATCCTGAGGTATACCTAATTATCCTTCTGATCGATGAACGACCGGAAGAGGTAACTGATATGGCGAGAAGCGTGCGCGCAGAGGTGGTTTCGTCGACCTTCGACGAACCGGCAGAACGTCACGTAAAAATAGCGAATATCGTACTTGAAAAGGCGAAGAGGATGGTAGAATGCGGTCATGACGTAGTTATTCTACTCGATTCCATCACTCGCCTTGCACGGGCATATAATACGGTCGCCCCTGCATCGGGCAAAATCCTTTCAGGGGGTGTGGACGCAAACGCCCTTCATAAACCCAAACGCTTTTTCGGTGCTGCCAGAAATATTGAAGACGGTGGATCCTTAACCATTCTCGCAACTGCCCTCACAGAAACCGGCTCAAAAATGGACGAAGTGATTTTCGAAGAATTTAAAGGAACTGGAAATATGGAACTTCAGCTTGACAGGAAACTATCCAATAAACGTATTTTCCCTGCTATCGATCTGACGGCTTCCAGCACCCGTCGCGATGATCTGCTGCTCGATAAAGATACTCTGCAAAGAATTTGGATATTGCGGAATCACCTGGCGGACATGAATTCGCAGGAGTCAATGGAATTCTTACAATCTCAAATGCGCGGAACAAAAACCAATGAGGAGTTTCTTATTTCAATGAACTCTTAGGCGGAAGTTTCCTCGCAGAGAAGTCTTTAATCAGCTTTATGACGAAACATCTCCCGAATGCTGTTACCTGCCTTAACCTTTTCAGTGGATGTTTAGGCATTGTATTTGCGTTTAATGGCAACTTAACTATGGCATCCTGGGCAGTACTGGCCTCAGCTATATTCGATTTTTTCGATGGGATGCTTGCCCGTATATTGAATGCCTATTCAGATATTGGAAAAGACCTTGACTCACTGGCCGATGTAGTGAGTTTCGGAGTTTTACCTTCTGTCATTGTTTTCCAACTGTTTCTGCAGGCACCGCAGATCAGCAACTGGCTTCCTTATTCTGCTTTTCTCATTGCCATATTTTCGGCGCTCCGGCTCGCTGGATTTAATAATGATAGTCGGCAAACCGAAAATTTCATAGGCTTACCTACTCCGGCAAATGCTCTCTTAATTGCCTCCTTTCCCTTTATTATTAATGAGGAAAGTGCATTTATTACGGTATTTATCCTGAATCCCTATTTCCTTTTTATATTCAGCGTGGGAATAGGAATTCTTTTGATTGCTGAAATACCCTTGTTATCGCTGAAATTCCAGTCTGCGGCATTAAAGGATAACTTATTACGCTATATTTTGGTTTTTTCATCGCTTATTCTGCTTATAATCTTTAAATTTGCCGCGGTTCCACTGATCGTTATTATATATTTCATTATCTCTTTTATCTACTTCAAACCGCGTCATATCAATTCCTAAGCTTCACCAGAGTATAACAATTAATTACCATGAAATTTATCGCAGAAATCAACATAATGCCTCTAAAAGAAATTCTTGACCCCCAAGGGAAAGCTGTTACTGGCAGCATGAAGAATTTGGGACTACAAGAAATACAAAATGTTAGAATTGGTAAACACATTACCCTCGAGATCGAAGCCAGGGATGAGGAACTAGCCCATCAAAAAGTGGACGAGGCATGCCGGAAGCTGCTGGCGAATCTCATCATGGAAAGCTATGATTTCGTGTTAAAAAAGGCTTAGATCAGGAATTTTCTAACTCCTGACGCGCTTCGCGGAGGAGCGCAAAAAGCTCATCAGTAAATGAATAAAGTTGATTGAAAGTTTGCGGAATAGATTCGAGGTCGGTTTCATTCCTGGCCTTGTTTTCAATTTCCCCCATACTCTCCTTGGCCAAATCCGCACCTACAAAGGCGAGAGTCGGTTTTATTTTATGGGCTACTTCCGCTACTTTGATCCAATTTTTATCTTTTATTGCCTCATCAAGAGACGCAAAGTATCCTGGTGTTTGATCCAGGAATAGTTCGATCATCTCTACCATGAATTCACTGCTTCCACTGGAAACTTCTTTCAGATAAGAAAGGTCTATTTTAAATGAGGGCTTGTTGTCGGAATTATCACTCATAGCTTATAATAATTGCTAAGTTAATCTTTTTGCAGGTAAAATATCTGTCAAATCTTTTAATAACTCTTGAATTGTTTTATGTTTAAGAGGATGTATGAGATTCGGTGCTATTTCAAATAAAGGCTGAAGACAGAAATTTCTTTCATGTAAGAAAGGATGAGGGATTGTCAGACCCGGCTCATCAATTACAAGATCGTTGTAGAACAAGATATCTATATCTATAATTCGGGAACCCCACTTTTCTGAACGGGATCGCCCAAGTTCATTTTCGATGGAAAGAACGGTTCGCAGGAGCTCAGCAGGACTCAGATTA
>CAZFQV010000196.1:2792-5270 GCA_964521175.1 uncultured Sphingobacterium sp. | reverse complement strand
CTCTGCTGGCTGAGAGCAGCCACGCAGGGGCAAAACAATACTGTATCACAAATGTTGGGAGTTTTCCCGCACGCAGTAACAGCATCAAGATTGATGAGTGATCACTGGGATATGAATGAATTTAAGCTAAGTCCTAACAGTATTCAATCCCTGAAAAACAAAATCCCCGGTATGGGAAGTGTTTTCCAACTATTCTCTTCTTATGGCGGAAGACGGGCTGAGAGCAATGAAGAATTCTATATCCGGGTGAGCGAACGACTGCGCCATAAAAGTAGACTGGTTACCGGAAGAGATATAGAACAGGCAATACTTGAAGAATTTCCACAGATCTTAATGGCCAAATGCATTTCTTCAGATACGTTCATGAATAGCATTTACGCTCCCGGAAATAAAACACTTCGCATCATTGTTGTTCCCAAAGAACAAGATGATAGCCTTTTCAATAATGCCCAGCCTAAGGTTAATCTTGCAGTCCAATACCAGATAAAAACCTTTATAAGAAATTCCATATCGCCCTTTTTAAATGTCGAAATAGAAAATCCGGTGTATGAAAAAGTCAAGATCGTATGTCAGATTAAATTCACACAACACAAATCTCTGGATAACGGACTGTATACCAGAATGTTAAAAGAAGATATAAGAAGGTATCTTTGCCCATGGCTGTACGAGTCAAGTTCATCATTTAAAATAGGATCGAATATATATGTAGCAGAAGTGCTGAATTATATTAAGAAAAGACCCTATGTCGATTATATAACGGGTTTCTCCATGTTGCATTTCTATAACTGGCGAAACGATGAAACCGGCGAAATTCTTTCTGGAATGAGCGATTTTAGCCGGAATAACAGAATCTCAGTGAAAGGCACAGTTCCGGAAGCTGTGATCATCCCTGCCGACGACCACATGATCACTATTCTGGATGAAAGTCAATATTCCGACCCCGTTAGAACCGGCATTGGGAATTTGTTTATAGCTGAAGAATTATTGGTATTTGACGACAAGTTTTCGAAAGAAGAAGAAGCAGTGACTGATAAAGCTGCTGCCTCAGATGATGACGATGAATATTTTAACTTGTTAATTGGTCATGATATAGATATAAATTAAAGATATGGGAAAGAAAAAGCAATATCAAAGCAGAGAGCAGCTAAAAGAGTTTTTCAGAAACGGAAAGATTCCCTCTGAGAAGCACTATGCGGATCTGATCAACTCCATGGTGCATAAGGTTGATGATGGCTTTTCTAAAGATGAGATCAATGGCTTGCGAATATCGTCTACTGAAGAAACCAAAAACCTGATTTCCTTTTACAAAGACCTTAATGAACAGGATCCTTTTTTCCAGATCTCCAAAGATGAACTTGACCCAAACAGCTTGGCTCTCAAGCCTTTCTATCTGCCCGAGACAGTAAAAAATGAAAATGATCACAGCTTCTTTTTTCACAATAACGGGAAGCTGGGCATAGGCAAAAAGTGTGAAGATAATCTCAAGATGGAGGTTAACGGCTTCCTTGGGATGCAAGGACGCATTGGCACATATAATAGTGGTTCCCGTCCCGCAGACGGGCGATGGCATACTATTCTTGAGAAACTGGATAACTGCCAGGCATTTGAGGTCATAGCCAGGACAGGCAAGAAGGGCTCCGGGCGCTTTGCGCTTATGCATGCCATTGCAATGAGCGTCTATGGACCGAGAGGAGGAAAAATTAAGAAAACAAACGCTTATTATGGATTCTTTTGGAATAGGTTGAATTTAAGGTGGACCGGTACGACACATAATTATAACCTTGAAATCAAATCAAATAGTAACTATGGCGAGAATGTAGACATCTATTATACCATCACCAGACTATGGGATGACAGTCTATTTATGGATCCTGATATATAAGGGCTGAGGGGAGTATTTTTAATGATCAAACCAGTCGCAATAGATAAAGACACCGGACAGCACCCGGCACTCGACTTCGAGTTTCTGAGGAGTATGGGTATTACCTGGATTCAGCAACTTGCCGGGAAAAGTTGGACCGATTTCAATCTTCATGACCCTGGAGTAACCATTCTGGAGGTACTATGCTTTGCGATAACCGAACTCGCTTACCGGACAGATTTCCCGGTACAAGATCTCCTCTCCAACGACAAAGGAGATATAGATTATGAAAAGAATGCATTCTTTCTGAAGGAAGACATCTTGACAAGTAATCCTGTTACGATCAACGATTACCGCAAAGTGATTATCGATGAAATCGAAGAGGCACAGAATGTTTGGCTTTACCCCCTAAAGTCTGGCTATTCTGATAGTACCCTAACAGGATTGTACAAGATTTATGTGCAGGTCAAGCCTGAAATCGCCGAGGGAATGCTTACTGATACAGGCGTAACCAACGAGGAGCTCGTTAATCGGGTAAGACATTGCTTTGTGTCCAGAAGGAATTTGTGCGAAGATGTCACGGCCGATATCATAATACTTAAGCCAGTCAAAATATC
>CAZFQV010000196.1:0-2782 GCA_964521175.1 uncultured Sphingobacterium sp. | reverse complement strand
AACCTAAAAAAAAATTTGAGCAAAAATAACACGACCAAAAACATAAAACTAAAACCAAACAAAATATCCATCGAAGCCGATATCCTCGTCGATGAGTATCATATAGCAGAAGAGACCCTTGCCAATGTATATCAGCATTTAGAAAACTCGCTAAACTCTCCGGTCAGGTATTATTCCGAAAAGGAATTAATCGATCAGGGGTACAGTATCGATGAAATATACAGTGGTCCATTTCTTAAGAAAGGTTTTATACCAGACAGTGAACTTAAGGATAGAAAAATACTGGTAGATCCAACAGAGCTGACCCGATCAATTTCGCAGATAGCGGGGGTGTTATCGGTGAAAAAGCTAAAAATCGTCCAGGGGCAGAGGAGTCGCAATAATAAGCCTTTAATCGTCTCCGAAAACAGCTTCCCCTTATTTGATATACCAGCATCCGAAAAACATATTAAGCTATATAAGGATAATTTCGAATTACCAATTAAAAGACCGGTCTTTCGCCTGATTCTTCAAAAGATCCGAGAGTTGCAAAACAGAAGTTTTATTGCCTCATTTTATAATAAATCATCAAAGAATATAATTAAGGGAAAATATCGGAATAACGAGCGCTACCACACGATCCAGAGACAGTTTCCCAAGCTCTACGGTATCGGTGACGAAGGGCTTCTCGAAGACGTATCTGATCAACGTAAAGCCCAGGCAAAGCAACTAAAGGCATATCTTCTTTTCTTTGAGCAGATCATGGCGAACTATCTTGCTCAGCTTTCCAATATCGGAGATGTTTTCTCCATAGATCTCAATAAGAATACTGAAAACACCTATTATAAAAAACCGCTTTATGATATACCTGACATCCGGTTCTTACTAAAGGACTTTACATCCTGGAGCAAGAACCTTTCGGACAGCGATTGGGATACCTTTATAAGGAACAGAAATAACAGCTATCTTCATAAACTCGACGGCATCACGGAAACTGACAGTGTATATATCGACCGGAAAAACAGGTTCTATGAGCATTTCCTGGCTAGATTCAACGAGTTTTTTACACCTTATCCCGCTAAGCTTTATAGTTCTCTATATGAACCGCGCTATGAAGATGATCGCGTGAATCCGGAGTTGAAATGGAAAGCTGAAATTTTAAAGAATATTCCAGGCCTGGGCTCCGGAAGGGTGAGAGCTTATGATTACCTGAAAGCAGAAAGAGATGGGCAGGTCATCGATTTTCCAGCAAGAATGCGCATGTTACTCAATATTAAAGAATGGCATGGCACTACGATGCTATCATCAGTGCTTGACGATGACCGCATCTCTTTCGAAAAGCAAAGCAAACAAATAAAGGCTAATGAACAGCGGCCAAATGATCAAGCAGAGGATCTGTCCTGGCAAAACGAAATGCCTGAAATATTGATTAACCAAACTGAAATCGCAGAGCTTTTCGATCAGGGAAAGGTATTTACGGGAGATGACATTCCGAATGATGCATTCTTACTGAAAGGCCAGAAGGCAAGTGTGTTAAGATATGCCATTGATATACAGAACTTTCGGATCGGCCCTAACCCGGCGAAGGAATCAGGGTATGTTCTGCTGTACAAAGAGCCAGCTGACGATCGATGGATAACCATCAGCCGTTTTCCCAGCCACGAAATGGCCATGACCTCGCTTAAAAAAATGATCGACTATCTGCGGGAGATAAGTATTAATTCGGAAGGCTTTTACCTGCTTGAGCATATTCTGTTGAGGCCTCATCTTGAGTCCAGGAGTTTTGGATTCCGATTTGTGGCAGGAGACGGACAAAGGCTGATGGAGCATAGTAAATGGATGTCATTTGATGAGCGTGAAAAAGCGATTGAATCTTTACTTGAAGTATTGACAAGCGAAAATGAACTTACTGCCGATAAGCTTGCGCCACTATGCAAGATAAATCTTTATGCACCTGCCGCCGACGTCCCCGAATCTGTAGCACAAAGGAACAAAGGAGAAACAGGGAACCTGTTTAATTATTTCAAACTGTATGCGGCCCAAAGAGATAAATTCCTATCCAGGTTTGAGATGGTCATAAAAGGCGAAGACAATTCAATAATTAGTGAAGATTTCTTCAACTTTCGTATGAGCGTTGTATTTCCATCATGGCCGGCAAGATTTCAAGACGAAAATTTCCGGGAGGCCGCAGAAAGTTTCTTTCTCCTGAATGCGCCAGCGCATATTAATATTCGATTCATGTGGATGGGTGTTTCCCGGTTCAAGAAGCTTGAGGCACTATATTTTGATTGGAAAAGGTTTATGGCTGATGAGACTGATACAGAGACCAAAAACGATTTAAGAAATGCATTAGTGCAGATGTTGAACAAATACTGATAACCATTAAACTTTGGATAACTATCCACATATCATTAGGCAGCAGATATTTGAAATTAATATTTCCTCAAGGGATAAAGGCCGGGAGATCCAGGATAGAATTAGCTCCATCGTTAATAATCAGCTGATATATGAAATAGATCGCATATTTGAAAGGCTAGTTCCGGAGAATAGACTAATAAGAGCAGAAAATATTACGGTAGATGTCGGCGTTATTCCACTTGACGCTCTCGACACAGATCTTACCTCCAGAATTATCGAAAAACTGGAAGAACAGCTACGTGTATTGTTGTTACATGATAATTCTGCAGTTCCTATCCATAACGATACAAACGATTCTCGTCCTCATTCCTCTTATTTGAAACTTCTTGAATACTTTCTTCAAAAAGGCTCATGTCCTTTGCAACTGGATTGAGCAGCATTTGTG
>CAZFQV010000195.1:0-5286 GCA_964521175.1 uncultured Sphingobacterium sp. | reverse complement strand
AGGAAATCGGAAATATTCCTGTTCCGATTATTGTGCGTCTTCAGGGAACGAACGCGGTAGAAGCTAAAAAGCTGATCGATGAGTCAGGCTTAAAAGTCTATTCTGCGATTTTGCTGAAAGAAGCTGCGGCTCTGGTGACTAAAGTTCTGAAAGACTAGGTATTATCAGTTTATTAGATATAAAGCGCCTTGGATAAACCCATGGCGTTTTTTTTATCTATTGCCTGGTGTAATCAGTCCGGGCCGTTTCAGCGTAGCCCCTAATTTCTCATTAATCATTTTGATAGTATAGTCGGCAAGTATAGGAGTGTCTTTTTCATCATGCTGGTGAAGAAAGAAATAGATATTTTTCAACCCCTGATCGCTCCATAGGGCAAGTCGATCTACCCAACTATCTATTCTGCTAAAATCGGTGGGATGCAGGCCATTGCCGACAAAGCGTATAAATGCTGCAGGCCTGGTTAATTCCATGTGAACACAATCTCTCCGCCCGCTTGCATCTGTAATGATGGAGCCTTTCTTAAGTGCATAGAGCATATCGAAAAGATCTTTCCTGGCTGCAGCATCGTTATACCAATCCGGGTGCCTGAGCTCTACAAATACGTCATAGTCATGCGGTAATTGTTCCAGATAGTTTTTAAGGATATCAAAATTCTTAGGACCGAAGTTGTCACTTAACTGGAGAAAAGCAGGTCCGAGGGTATTTCCGAATTCGGAAATATTCTCCAGATACTGCGTGGTAAGATCCTCAGCTCCTTTCAAGCGCTTAAGATGGCTGATGCCACGGGTAAATTTTGGGAAGAACTTAAACCCGCTGTTGACTTGTTCTGCTTTTTCCCGCCAAACATTGATTTGTTCTTTCTTGGGCATATTGTAAAACACCGCATTAAGCTCGATACTATTGAAATGCCTGACATATTCGTCGAGAAAGTTGGCTTCCCTGGTTTTAGGCGGATAAATTATGCCGATCCATTCCTTTCGACCCCATTTGGCGCAACCAACGTAAATATCGGGCACTTTGGGTTTACCTGCGGCCTCATTGAGTACCCGCTTAGTCAGTTCTGTATCAGGCGCTAAGGTAAAATCTGTAAAAGGGTATTCATTTTCTGATAACCGTCCAAAATCCATAATGCTAATTTAAAACAAAATGAGGCAGTCTCATAGGGTGCAATTCAATTGTTGCAGATGTATAATTTCAATAGTAATACAGAGCAGAAGAGGATTACTATAAAAAACAATTATTATGAGTAGGGAATAATTTATGGAAGCGGCGGGCAAGTGTTCAATGTCATAAATTTAAGCTTATTTTATATTAAATCCTTTATAGTGCGTTTTGTGTGTGATTCTAATTTAAATCAATTTCTTCCTATTTTGTTTTCGCCGAATGGTTCGAACTTATGGGATGTTTATCCCGCTCATGGCCGCGAGGCCTAGTCCTTTTCCTGCAGCAGAAAAAGACCAAAATGCCGCCGCTGCGCCTGATGCTTTGAAGGGTTCTGCTTAGGCTTGGCTTGTAATTGCCGCACCAGCCAATGCGGAAGAAAGGTTATTAAAGGGGGCTGCTAACGTGGCGCATAAAAAGTATTAGGTGTATTGGCGGGATTACAGGCATCATGCCATTGCAATGAACCTTCAACTACTTTTTTGCGGCATTGGACAGGGCGGTAAATTCAGCTTTGCCAAAGCACCGGCTTTCAAAGCCCTGTACGCAGCCGTTGATGGATGAACATTCCTAATCCTTTTACGTTAATCTTTGTACCCTTCAAATCCACATCAAAGGAAATTAATAGGAATGAATAAGGATTCCTGAGTGTAGGGAGGACAAAAAGGCGGGCAGGGAGTATAGCCTCTGGTGGTGGAAGCTTCATTTTGTCTTGATGTTACTCAGTATTTACTATTGTTTTTATAGGTCTTCGTGGTCTCACCGCAAGGGCGGTTCGGCATTGTTTACTTTTTCATCAAGGAAAACCCCCGCGGCTATGAGCGGGATAAACTTCTAAGAAATTTAAATGCAGTTGGAAAATATGAATCACGCGTACTATCAATGATGCTTAATAAACATAAAAGCGGTATTTTAAGTATTTAAATCACTAATTAATGACATTGGACAAGCGCTACAACGGGTTTCAGTCATTAAACCCTATGTCCTGACTGCAATTCAAAAGAGAACCCTCTCCTTTCCAAAATTCACGTCACCCCCAGGTGTACCA
The DNA here is from genome assembly GCA_964521175.1 of uncultured Sphingobacterium sp. Taxonomy (GTDB): domain Bacteria; phylum Bacteroidota; class Bacteroidia; order Sphingobacteriales; family Sphingobacteriaceae; genus Daejeonella. The sequence continues at coordinate 3,077 of CAZFQV010000195.1, read as the reverse complement.
ATAAACGATACTGATGGTTGCAAAAGTATCATGACCTCCACCGGTTCAAATGGGGCAATTGCCCTATTCTATCGCGGAAGTCTTATATCTACTATTGCAATACATTCTTCAAGACAATAGCGAACTCAGAAATTGATTTCAAAAATGAGAATTGTGAATGGATCAAAGCTATTGTCCGGATCCAGCCGAAGCATCTGAGGGCAATCAGGTCATCGAAATATGTACACTAAATAATTTAACCATAAACATTAAACAAATGACAAAACAAAACTTTATGACTATCGGTATAGCTATGCTTCTGATCTCTACACTAATACTTTCTTGTGAAAAAACTAAGAGCGAAGGCGAAGACTTAGTTGCAACGGCAAAATCAGGACAACTTACCTGCAATATTGATGGAAAGGTTTATGCACACAATGGAAGCGGCTATGTATTAGCAAACAAGCACAGTTTTGTAAAGGCTGAAAAGGCTGGCGAACAGTTTTCTATAGATTTTTATGGTATGGCGGAAGGCGAATACAAGGTAAGCGATGGGGCAAAAGCCGACGGAAACGCTAAGTTATCCTATTATCCGGGTGGCGCCGACAAGGTGGTTTATATAGCTAAGTCCGGGTCGTTCAAGGTGAGCAAATACCAAACGACCGGTGGGTTTAAAGCATCAGGAACCTTTAGCGGAAAATTTGAGAAGTATATCAATAATAATCAACCTACAGGAACCATAATAGAGGTAACTGATGGAAGCTTTACGGATATCACACTAATAGACGCTCGTTAATCGACAATCACAATTCACAGAAAAGTACAATCCGGATTTAAAGTCACGAATGATAGGACACTACAATTCAACTATTCATAGAAGTATTCATGAACTTATAAAGCCGGGACCTGATGCTTAAACCATTTACAATTATCATTCTTTCTTGCCTAAGCTTGGTTTCAAGAGCACAAACGCAAAGTTATAGTTCATGTTATGGTGCTTTTATGGAGGAAGGTTATAGCCACAAAAATCTTTCTAAAATGAAGTCGGGCAGCGAATTGTTGGACAACTTGACGGATGAAATTGCAGACTATCATCTCAATTCATTGAATCAAAGACTCACCGAAAGCTGGCATCAAGTTTACGTCTCTGCAGATAACGCTTCAAGTATTGAACTTTTGACTTATCCTTCGGCTATCAAAAGAGATTTCACACCCATTAGTAATACATTAAATGGGCTGTCACCTGGAGGCATAGTGAATCCAAGCTTAGGTTTTAAATTCGATCAATATTCTATGGCTACGACGAAAGGAACCCCTCACGATTCTGTTGATGAACTAATAGCAAAGTTCAATGCGATGATGGATCAAAGCAGTATTATCAACAGCATGTTATCTCTGGCAACAGCATTAAAATACTATTCAAAGGGTAATATCGTCAAGGGCACTATACATTTTGACGATTTCTTAATTGTTAAAAAAGCATGGCCACCATCCTATAAAACGAACGTTTATTAACGGTGATTCCAGGAAAGGTCTAAAATGCCTAATTTCTGCTCTCTTTTGGTCAAACGATAAAGAGTAAAACGGTGCATTCCGGCATAGAATTATAATCGATGCGAAAAATCAGACTCATAAGCTTTAGTAATATGCTTACGCAAACCTATCGGACCATCATCAAACAAGGGCGAAACCCCGGAGTATTGAATCTTTGGATTCTCAAACGAGGCACAGACCTGGCAATATTACGTGGAGAAACTACCATTTTCTATGTTATTTACTTCTTCTGGTGGAATGAACTGATCGTAACAAACGCCGAAGCAAATTATTACTTTCAGGTTGAGCGCCCGGTTTTGGACTTTCTTCCGAAGTTGTTGATGTTATTTCCTATTAACTTACCTGTAATTCATCGGAACGATTACTATTCTAGTCGTTTGGACAATCGTAAAATGGAATCAAAAAACAGCTAAATCAAAAAAAAATGTGATGATCGTACTGGCACTTTTATATATAACGGTCATTGTCCTATGGTGCTGCCTAATATGGTTATTGCAGGGGTATTTTAGCATTATTACCAGGCTGCATCAGATAAAAAATAAAGAATCGGCCGACCTGAAAAACCGCCTCGAAGATCAGAGGAACAGACAACAAACAAGCATTCAGATTAATCTGATAGTTAACACCCTGGTACAGGAACGCTTGCAGGATATGGAACAAAAATTAACTGTTGGGAAAGAGGAAAGCTTGGTAAGCTCCGAAATTGACACGCTCACAAAGTCACTAAAGGATGTCTTAAAAGCAGATTTGAATCTGTTGAAGGCTGGGGTAAAGTAAAATTACCTGGAGAAAATCGTCCGGATGCGGCTTAAAGCGTATATTTCCCCGCAAGAATTTAACCTCATGACATTTAGGATCATTTTTATTTCAGTACTCCTTAGCGTATTCATAAATCCGACCTCATTTGCTCAGTCAGGCCAACTGGTAGACAGTGTCATAAAAATCTCAGGGATGGAACCAAGGTATCAATCGAAGATCGACTTAGTTCAATCCAATATCAAACGCATATACACGACCAATTTTGATGAAACCATTGAGCTTGCCCGTTTTGGATATGCGTTGGCCGATAAACATAATGATGCAGTAAACAAAGGAGATTTCTTCCGGCTTATCGGCAGCGCATTCATGAGAAAAGGTCATGTTGATAGTGCTTCCAACTATTATTACCGGGCCTTAAACCTGTTGCAACCAACTAAAAGCAGTGAGAAACTCGGATTGCTCTTTGACGATATGGCAAGGATGTATCGCAAATTGGAACAACCCGACCGGGCGCTGAGCTTTTACGAACAGGCATTAGAAATATACGAAGCAGAAAACAATCAGGAGGGTATAGCCCGAATCAACAACGAAAGCGGAGTCGTATTTCGCGAGAAAGGTGATTACAAAACTGCGAATGAGCGCTTTGAAAAATCTCTGCGCATTCAGCGAAGCCGAAACGACTCCCTCGGTATTGGCTACTCGCTAGAGTTTTTAGGATACAACCAGCTGCTCATTAAAGATTATAAAAAATCAGAAAGCTATTTAAAACAGGCATTGGAGATCCG
>CAZFQV010000194.1:0-5296 GCA_964521175.1 uncultured Sphingobacterium sp. | reverse complement strand
GTACTGAACTTAAAGTTCTGGGAGATGAAGCGGAGATTGGTAAATTCAATCTCACCTTTAACGAAATCTTAAAGCACACCGACAAATTTCAAAGCCTTAATACAAATGATCTTGATCAGATCCTAAGTCTGCAGGGTGATACAGACCCGGACAACAAAATGGCGAAACCATCGGGTGGGGGAGAAGCTATTGTCTTCGGCCCTAATGGTATTGTTGTGAAAGCGCGCACCGCCAATCAGCGGAAAATGGTAGATAGTATTATCAGTAATGATATCATCTTTGCGATAGGTCCGGCCGGCACAGGAAAGACTTACACTGCGGTGGCCCTTGCGGTAAGAGCACTGAAAAACAAAGAGATCAAGCGGATTATACTCACACGGCCCGCTGTAGAGGCAGGTGAGAACCTGGGCTTCCTGCCCGGAGATCTAAAAGAAAAGATTGATCCTTATCTGAGACCATTATATGATGCACTCGATGATATGATCCCGGCCGAAAAGCTCAAGGTCTTTCTCGAGAACAGGACGATCGAGATCGCTCCTCTGGCATTTATGCGGGGCAGAACACTAGACAATTGTTTTGTCATCTTAGATGAAGCCCAGAATTCAACCGACATGCAACTAAAAATGTTCCTGACCAGGATGGGGCCGACGGCGAAATTCATCGTTACCGGAGATGTCACTCAAATTGACCTCCCCAGGAAACAGGAATCAGGATTAAATAATGCGCTACGGATTCTGGGAGATATAAAAGGTATCGATATCATCTATCTGAACGGCGATGATGTGGTAAGACATAAACTTGTTAAAAATATTTTAAGGGCTTATGGCGATATCCAATAATAATAAAATAAAACTCTCGATCAAATGAATGCCATTAAAGAAACGCACTATAGCCTTCCCGGACAAACGAATTTCTATAAGGGGAAAGTACGCGATGTATATACCATAAAAGATAAATTTCTGGTTATGGTGGTAAGCGACAGGATTTCAGCATTTGATGTGGTGCTCCCCGAAGCCATCCCTTTCAAGGGTCAGGTATTAAATCAAATAGCAGCCAAATTCTTGTCCGCTACTCAGGATATCGTTCCTAACTGGGTATTGGATGTGCCCGACCCAAACGTTACTATAGGAAGGATATGCGAGCCTTTTAAGGTTGAAATGGTGATCCGCGGATACCTGGCGGGTCATGCATGGAGGGAATATCAGGCTGGCAAACGGTCTGTATGTGGCGTAGCACTACCGGAGGGTTTAAAGGAAAATGATAGATTACCCGAACCCATCATCACACCCACAACCAAAGCAGCAGTGGGGCATGATGAAGATACCTCCAGAGAAGAGATTATCAATAAAGGCATCGTTTCCGAACAAGACTACCGCAAGCTTGAGAATTATACCCGTGCACTGTTTCAGCGCGGAACCGAAATGGTGTCGGCTCAGGATCTTATCCTGGTAGATACCAAATATGAATTTGGCAAAGCAGATGGAACCATCTACCTTATTGATGAAATACATACTCCAGATTCCTCTCGCTATTTCTATAAAACAGGCTATGAAGAACGGCAAAGGAATAATGAACCTCAACGGCAGCTTTCGAAAGAGTTTGTGCGGAAATGGCTGATCGAAAATGGTTTTCAAGGGAAGGACGGACAAAAAGTGCCTTTAATGACTACTGAATTTGTTTCCTCGGTATCCGAACGTTATATTGAATTATATGAACATATAACTGGCGATAAATTTATAAAACAACCAGAATCAGACCTGACTAACCGGGTTGAGAAGAATATCATCGCATCTCTGCAAATATTATCCTGACATTATTTTCATGATTATCCCGATTATCTTATTAATTTAGTCTATATGAAATTTACCCTGGATAAACACGAGAAATATATTCTGATTAAGTTGAATGAAGATAAGCTTAACAGCTTGGTTTCTCCCCAGCTCAAATCTGAACTGATACTTATGAACAGTGAAGGTCAGCGTAATATTATTCTCGACCTATCTAATGTGCGCTATTCTGACTCATCAGGGTTAAGCAGTTTGCTTATCGGACATCGGATCTGTAAGAATGCAGAGGGAATATTTATCCTCACGGGGATTAATGAAAATCTTTCCAGGCTGATATCCATTTCTCAATTGGAAAATGTCTTTATTATAGCTGGCTCTGTCGACGAGGCCATTGACCTTATTTTTATGGAGGAAATAGAGAAAGAGTTGAAAAGAGAATTGAAATAATTGTAAATGCATTGACAGCTGCACATGAAATTTGAGGTAACAATTTTAGGGAGCAGTTCTTCTACACCAATATATAACCGAAATCCTACCGCCCAACTGTTAAACGTAAATGAAAAATTCATTTTAATAGATTGCGGCGAAGCCACCCAGAATCAACTACTGCACTTCGGATTAAAGGCTAACCGGATTGATCAGATATTCATTAGTCACTTGCATGGCGACCATTATCTCGGACTTGTAGGCTTGCTTTCGTCGTTACACTTAAACGGCCGAACTAAGGCCATGGATGTATTTGGTCCACCAGAGCTTCAGGAAATCGTCGACTTACAGTTCAAGCATTCGCAAACTATTCTGAAGTACCCATTAAACTTTTATATAACTAACCCTAATGTAAAGGAACAGATATTTGAAAGCCGTGATATTGTGGTTGATAGTTTTCCGCTAGACCATCGTATCCCATGCACCGGGTTCAAATTTTCAGAAAAACAAAGGCTCCGCAAAATGGTTCGCGAGAAGATTGATGAATTAAATATTCCCCCTACACTTATCCCTTCGATCAAGAGGGGCCAAAGCTTTACAGATTCCAAGGGGAAAATCCATACATCTTCGGAGCTGACAACGGAAGCCGCGAGACCTAAAGTTTACGCCTATTGCTCAGATACCATATGTAGCTGGAAGTATATTGATTATATCCAAAATGCTGACACATTATATCATGAAGCTACCTTTTTACATGATCTTGTGAGCAGAGCCGAAGAAACATTTCATACCACAGCCTTGCAGGCTGCCGAAGTTGCGCTTCGATCCAATGCAGGCAAGCTGCTTATCGGCCATTTCTCCGCTCGATACCGCACGCTTGAGCCGCTGCTGGATGAGGCGAGGAGCATTTTCCCTAATACTTTTCTAGCCATCGAGGGAAATACGTTTGAGATTTAGTGGTATACGCTGGAGTCTCCGATTTGACTATGGGTTTCTGGATGGGATAATATCTATACTGCTAACTTAATCTTTCCTTCCGCCAAAAACTGAAAAACTCACATACCTCTTAGGATTTGCCTTTAAGTCGATCATTAGTTTATCCAGGTTTTCAGCAGCATTATTCAGATTATTATACATCTTTTCGTCATTAATAAGCTGTCCCAGGGTTCCCTGTCCGGAATTGATCTTATTGACAATCGTCTGAAGATCAGCTACGGCCTTGTTAGATTCTTCAATGGTCTGCGCGAAATTTGCTTTAGCTACATTGTCAGATACTTTTTCAAAGTTATCCATGATCGTAGTGATCTTGGCATTGTTGGCCTTGAAATTCCCGGTGATCGATTCAAGACTACTCATAATATTCGCTATTTTAACACGCTCAGAGGTGACAAGTCCATCTACGGTGCGTGTGGTACCCTCCAACGTTTCCAGCGTCCTGGCAATACTCGCAAAACTACGATCGAAATTGCGTTGGAAATCTGGGCTCAATGTACTGTTCACCGAGGTCAGCACTGAATCAAGCCGCGCTATGATCTGTTCTGCTTTTTTCTGTACAGGCTGAACCTGCTCTAATAGTCCTTTCTCCACATTGGCGTTCAGGGTGTCGCCATCTTTAGCGAAATCATGCCCTGTACCCAACTCGAAAACAATAGCTTTACCGCCTAGCAGATCAGTGCTCTCCAATCTGGCAATAGTGTTTTTCGGGATCGCATACTGAGGGTCGACCTTAAATTGGGCCAGAATCTGGCCGTCAGACTGTAAGGTCAGGTTAGAAACTCTGCCAATCTGATAACCGTTTACCAGCACAGGCTTTGATATCCCCAGTCCGTCTACCCGATCGTAAGTGGCATAGAATTCATTCTCTCTGGAAAAAACATCGTTCCCCTTCAAAAAACTATAACCGAGGATCAATATTACGATAGCAATAGCAGCTAATGCCCCTACTTTTGTTTCATTCGTTATCTTCATTACATTTCTGGTTTAGAAATTATTTTTCTTGAGAGGAAATCCGATCGAACTATTTGGCATTCGGATTATTGTAATTCTGTCTTCAGTTTATAAGTCTGAATTGCTTTTAACAAATTATCGACGATTTCGTTTTGGCCGAATTCAGAATTCATATAATCTTCTTCTTCGGGGTTTGAAACAAAGCCAATCTCGGTGAGTACTGCCGGCATTCCCGCCCTTGCCAAAACGGCTAAACTCTGTTCCTTGACGCCTCGGTCAACTCTTCCGCTAGCGGTATAGGCATCCTGAATATAAGTAGCCAGCTTTATACTTTGATCACGAAATACATTTTTCATTAACGACAGCAATATAATACTCTCCGGATCCTTGGGATCATAACCCTGATAATTATCCTTATAGTCCTTTTCTAATAGGATGGATTCATTTTCCCTGATTACCACGTCCTGCTCATCGAGGCGCCCAAAACCCGATACAAAAGTTTCTGTTCCCCTGGTTGAAGTACTCTGCGAAGTGCCATATATCGGTATTCTACGGCCTCTGCTGTCTTTACGATAACCTTTTATTACCCTCTTTATCGGCATCGAATTACAATGTATAGAGATAAAAAGGTCGGCCTTGATACGATTAGCCAAACCGATTCGCTCATATAATGGGATAAAGACATCTTCTGTTCTTGTAAATACTACTTTTACATCGTCCAGTTTTTCTTCAATAGCCTTACCTAGTTTTAATGCAACCCGTAAAGCGACATCCTTCTCCCGGGAATAAACTCCCTTTGTAGCACCGTCATGTCCTCCGTGCCCCGCATCGATCACAATCGTCCGTATACGATAAGGGTCCTGGTTCGACTTAGCGGAGAAAGAGAAGAGAGGGATGGATACTAAGACTGACAGTAATACGTAAATGTATCTAAGCAATGGTATATTTTTCATTAATTTTGAGCGCCTATTATTAACGTTCATTGCAAAAATAGTATTCATCATCGAATTTGAAATTTATTAAGCCTCTTTTTGTGTTTTTTTTTGCTGTGTTGCTATCACAGATTTGCTTTAGCGAAACACATCCGGTTCAGGAATTAGTTTCGCCGTTGCATTTGGAGGCGATCGTTTTCCAGT
>CAZFQV010000193.1:0-5322 GCA_964521175.1 uncultured Sphingobacterium sp. | reverse complement strand
TGCTTTTTGCTGTAACAAATATCCAGGACTTACTATCTAATATGAATCCGAATCTTTTTTATGATCTCCAGAAGTATCATCCAAAGGCCTGGCTGGATTTTAAGAAGTTCAGAGACAATGTGCTATATGAGACTATTTATGATAACATAATTCGTGGAATGGAAGAAGGCTTTTACAGAAAGAATATCAAGCCTGCGATAATTACGCGCATGAGACTTGAACAGATAGATCTAATCTTTTCGAACAGTTCGGACTATACAAACGGAAAATATGGGATTGCAAAGGTTATGGTTGAGCTTACCGAGCATTTTTTATATGGCTTATGTTCGCTGAAAGGACATGAATTAGTTAATAAGTACATAAAGATCACAGAATAACCATACAATGAAATATACCTGCTTAACATTAATATTGTATCTAAGCCTGTTAGTGTCCGCAACAGCCCAACAAACAGCAGATACCATAGCTAGTTTTAGCCTAAGGGAGGCCATAGAATATGCTCAAACCCATCAGGTTTCTATTCTCAATGCGAGAATAGACGAAGATATCGCCCAGAATACCGTCAAACAAACGATAGGAATAGGCCTGCCTCAGATAAGTGGTAATGCCAACTTCCAGGATTTCATAAAAGTACCCACTACTTTATTGCCCGGGGAATTTTTTGGAAAGCCCGGAACACAGGTTCCGGTGCAGTTTGGTGTAAAATATCAGTCATCCCTTGGCTTGGAGCTTAATCAGCTATTGTTTGACGGGACTTACATAGTAGGTTTGCAGGCTTCCAAAACCTATAAAGAATTATCGAATAAGAATCTGAAGCGGACCAAAATAGAAACTACAGTAGCGGTTACCAAAGCCTATTATTCTGTATTGGTTAGCAATGAACAGCTGAGCTTGCTTGATGCAAATTTGACCAGGCTTAGGACATCATTACACGATACGGAGGCCATGTTTAAAAATGGATTCGTGGAAGAGATTGATGTTGACCGTTTAACTGTGCTGTTAAATAATCTGGAAACGGAACGTGAAAACGTGATACGACTATTGGCATTAAATGTAAGTCTTTTGAAGTTCCAGATGGGGATGACCATTGGAAGTCAGCTGACATTAACAGACACTATTCAGGATCAGCAGAATACCCAGTTTATAGGCTTAACTGATACCAGTGCCTATCAAAACCGAATTGAGTATTCGTTGTTGCAAACACAGAAGAGACTGAATGAGCTAGATCTCAAAAGATACAAAAGTCAATTCTTACCGTCATTGTCCGCCTTTGGCAGTACCTCTAGAAGCTACCAGGCGAATGATTTTGGAGATCTATATGACACCACTTTTCCATCTACTATAGTGGGTCTGCGTTTGTCGATACCGATCATATCGGGTGGGATTAAGCTCTATCAGGTGCGCAATGCGAGGCTTGCTGTATTGAAGTCAGAAAATGATTTGATCAATCTTCGAAATGGGATAAATCTGGAAGTAGAGCAGTCGCGTACTACGTATGTAAATGGCCTCAAGTCGCTCGCCAACCAACAGCGCAATATGGACCTCGCGAAAGAAGTGCTCAGAGTGTCGCGGATTAAGTACGAGCAAGGCGTCGGTTCGAGTATAGAGGTTACTACGGCTGAAACTTCTCTTAAAGAAGCCCAGAATAATTATATAAATGCTTTATATGAGGTGTTAATCAATAAGGTAAACTTTGATAAAGCCTTAGGCATTATAAACTATTAGGAAGCAACAAAGCATGACCAACAAATATATGGGGAACTCCAAGTTTCAAAAATCTTAAACCAACCTTTGACATGAGAAAATTAATACTATTCTGCGGTGTTTTATTCCTGGTAGCCTGCGGAGAAAAATCCGATGATAAAAAATCTGAGCTGGACAAATTAAAGAAGCAGCGTACAGAATTGAATTCAAAAATTTCCAGTTTGGAGTCTGAACTGGGCACCGATGCTTCCGCTGAAGAAGCTAAAAACGTGAGTGTAATGGAGGTGAATGAGAGCCTGTTCAGTAACTATCTGGAAGTCCAGGGTCGGGTTGATGCGGAACAGAATGTCCAGGTAAATCCTGAGGCGCAGGGCGTGGTCACGGCCGTATACGCTGCAATTGGTCAAAATGTAAGTCGTGGGCAGATTTTGGCTCAGATTGATGACAAGGTGCTGAATCAGAATATAGCAGAACTTCAAACGCAGCTAGACCTGGCGAACACCCTGTATGACCGGCAAAAGAACCTTTGGGATCAAAAGATCGGTACGGAAGTGCAGTTCTTGACCGCTAAAGCACAAAAAGAAGCTGCAGAACGACGCATCGCTACTTTGAGATCCCAGATTTCTATGTATAAGATCAAAGCACCTATTTCAGGTACCATAGACGCTATGGACCTGAAAGTGGGCCAGGCGGCTGCACCGGGGATGTCAGGAATCCGGATCATTAATGCAAATAATCTTAAAGCGAAGGCTCTGGTTGCAGAATCTTATGCAGGAAGAGTAAATCAGGGTGATGATGTGCTTGTTATCTTACCCGATGTCCCTGATACCTTAAGAACAAAGATATCCTTTGTTTCGAAAGCAATTGACCCGGTTTCGAGGAGCTTTAGCGTAGAGGTTAAGCTTCCATCTAATAGGAAATATCATCCCAATATGCTGAGTATACTTAAAATCATTGATTATAAGAATCAGAAGGCACTAGTGATACCTGTGAACGCAATCCAGAAAGCTGAAATCGGTGATTACCTCTTTATAATGGAACAGGGCAAGGCTAAACGGACCAACATTCAGACCGGTAAAATTTCTGATGGCAGGGCAGAAGTATTAAGCGGCATTAAAGCCGGCGATAAAGTGATCGTAGCGGGAATGGACGGACTAAGTCCGGGTGATATCGTTAAAGTAAATTAAAAAAATATCCGGCTTTAAGAGCTATTAACGGAAATAAAATGGAAGACATTAACAGAGATTTTAAGCCATCCAGTTGGGCAATTGATAATCGGACCGCCATATACGTACTGACAGTTATTATCGCTGTAATCGGATATTTTTCTTATAAGGGCTTGCCAAAAGAGAATTTTCCGGAAGTAGTGATTCCGAACATATTCGTTCAGACGGTCTATCCGGGGACGTCTCCGGCCAATATGGAAAATCTGGTTACCAAGCAGATTGAAAAGCAATTAAAATCTACTTCGGGACTGAAGAAGATAACCTCGAACTCATATCAGGATTTCTCTATCATCACAGCCGAGTTTAATACTAATGTAGATATCAAAGATGCTAAACAAAGAGTGAAGGATGCTGTCGACAAAGCCCGACAGGATCTTCCTTCAGATTTGCCGAATGATCCTGACGTGATGGATATCAATTTGTCAGATCTGCCCATCCTGTATCTTAATATTTCGGGTGATTATGACTTAAAAAGCCTGAAGCAATATGCTAAAGATATACAGGACCAGGTTGAAGGACTTAAGGAGATATCAGGGGTTGACATTGTAGGGGCTTTAGAGCAGGAAATTCAGATAAATACCGATTTAAATAAGATGGCAGCCGCCCAGATCTCATTTAGCGATATAGAACGCGCAGTGGGGTCAGAGAATCTCACTATTTCAGGCGGTACCATTAAGATGGACGGCGTTAGAAGAACTCTGAACGTCAAGAAAGAATTTACTTCTGCCGATGAAATTGCGAACCTGATTATTAAAACGCCGTCAGGGGGATCTGTCTATCTTCGGGATATAGCCGACGTGAAAGATGCATTTAAAGAGCAGGAAAGTTATGCTCGTTTGTACGGTAAGAATGTAATTACTCTTAATGTCAAGAAAAGGAGTGGAGAGAATCTAATTGATGCCTCGGATAAGATCAATGCGATGATCAAGGAAATGAAGGCAACTGTTCTTCCTAAAAACCTCAATATTACGGTTACCGGGGACCAGTCGGACAGAACCCGTATAACGCTGCATGACCTGATAAATACTATTATCATAGGTTTCATATTGGTGACGCTGATTTTGATGTTTTTCATGGGGGTAACCAATGCTATTTTTGTGGCGATGTCAGTTCCGCTGTCAATGTTCATAGCATTCATGGCAATGCCAGCTCTGGGCGGCTTGATGGGATTTAATTTTACCATGAACATGATGGTGCTATTCTCTTTCCTGTTGGGTCTGGGGATTGTTGTGGATGACGCAATTGTGGTTATCGAAAATACACATCGTATTTTTGATAATGGAAAAGTCCCAATTACTAAAGCTGCTAAGATTGCTGCTGCGGAGGTATTCATGCCGGTCTTATCCGGTACGCTAACCACCCTTGCACCTTTTATTCCCTTGCTATTCTGGCCTGGAGTGATCGGAGAATTTATGTTCTTCCTACCGATGACGCTCATTATCACGTTGCTTGCTTCTCTGATTGTGGCCTATATTATTAACCCGGTATTCGCGGCCGATTTTATGCGTCCTGAAGATCATAGTTTGGTCAAACCAAGGTTTGATAGGAGTGTCAAAAATACACTTTTAGGCTTTGGAATTGTTGCAGTGTTAATTTATCTGATCGATTTCGGGTTGGGCAATCTGATTGTTGTTCTTGCAATTTTATATTTGCTACACCACTTTTTCCTCAGTAAAGTAATCCGGAGATTCCAGACCGTGACCTGGCCTTTTATACAGGATAAATATGTGCATATTCTGGAATGGTCACTAAAGCGACCCAGAGCTATATTGTGGTCGACCGTAGGATTATTTTTCTTCACTATTATACTTATGGGGATAGTACCGCCCAAAGTAGTGTTCTTTCCGAGCGGCGATCCAAATTTTGTATATGTATACATTCATTTACCTGTAGGAACCGATCAGGCCTACACGAATGAGGTGGTTAAGAAAATCGAAGGCGAGGTAACAAAGCTTGTCGGCAGAGATAACCCCGACGTTTCCTCAATCATTTCTAACGTTACCATTGGGGTGACCGATCCGCAAAGCGAAGACCAAGGCCAGTATCCTAACATGGGGAAAGTAACTGTAGCTTTTGTGGAATATGGAAAACGCACGGGTGGCAGCACCGCAGTTTATTTAGATAAGATAAGAGCAGCGGTTAAGGGAATTCCCGGAGCCGAGGTTACAGTGGCGCAGGAACAATCAGGCCCTCCGACAGCGAAACCTATCAGTATTGAGATTACCGGAGAAAACCTGGACTCATTGGTTAAAACCTCTGAACAATTAAAGCAGTATCTGATCGCTAAACAGATACCCGGGATTGAAGAGTTAAAATCGGATTTTCAGAATAACAAACCTGAGATTCTTTTCAACATAGACAGAGAAAGAGCCAACCGGGAAGGTATTTCTAC
>CAZFQV010000192.1:0-5323 GCA_964521175.1 uncultured Sphingobacterium sp. | reverse complement strand
AGCAGTTGTTTTGAGACATCCTCATCCTCCACGGGAACAATGTTGTCAAGGTATTCAACGACGGTAACTTTCGTACCGATTGCATTATAAAAATAGGCGAATTCTATACCAATTGCACCAGACCCCACTACGACCATAGATTTTGGCTGTTCCGGCAGCACCAGAGCCTGACGGTAGCCGATTATTTTTTTGCCGTCCTGTTTTAAGCTAGGCAATTCTCTGGAACGGGCACCGGTAGCCAGAATAGTATGCTTGGCGGTATATTCTGTGACTTTTCCGTCTGCACCTGTGACTTCCGTTTTTCCGTTCTTTTTTATTTTCCCAGATCCATTAATCACATCGATCTTGTTCTTTTTCATCAGGAATTGAACGCCCTTGCTCATACCGTCTGCAACACCACGGCTTCTTTTTATAATAGCCTGAAAATCAGCTTCGTATTCTTGCACTTTAATGCCATAGTCTGCGGCGTGGTTAATGTATTCGAAAACGTTCGCACTCTTTAACAAGGCCTTGGTAGGGATACATCCCCAGTTTAAGCAAATGCCGCCCAATGATTCGCGTTCAACAATGGCAACTTTCTGACCAAGCTGAGCCGCACGAATTGCTGCAACATAGCCGCCCGGGCCGCTTCCGATAACAATAATGTCGTAATTCATATTTCTGTTTTGTGGTACAATAGAGATTCTGGGCAAACTTAGATATTTTGTTTTACATGCAAATTACAAAAACAGCTTATAAAGTAAAATTTACTTTCTCCACAGGTTTCCAAAGAAAGTATGGGAAATTTTTGAGCTACTGATCACCTCAATACGCTTAGTCGATAATAAAAACAATGATTATTACTGACCTGACTTTAGAAATTCCAGGTGGTAATGAAACAATTCATACCCGCTTAGGTTATTTCTCTTAGCAGGGCCTTATATTTGCGGTGACCAATTAAAAATCATTTTATGAACAGACTTAAATTAACAGCTATATGGCTGTTGGTATTTGCTATAGGTTTTAATAATCTGGCAAAGGCTGATGAGGGTATGTGGCTGCCGATGCTCATCGGTAAGAATTATGAGCAAATGAAAAAGCAGGGATTCAAACTTACAGCCGAAGACCTGTACAGCGTGAATAAAGCTAGTATTAAGGATGCTATTGTATCTTTTGGCGGCTTTTGTACGGGCGAAATTGTTTCGAAAAATGGACTGATCTTTACCAATCACCATTGTGGATATGACGCTGCCGCCTCTAATTCAACACCCGAAAATAATATCCTGGACAATGGTTTTTATGCTAAAAGCTATCAGGAGGAAAAGCCGATACCCGGCTTATTTGTGCGCTTTCTCGTGCGTATGGAAGACGTAACTCCCAGAGTTATGGCCGCACTTGAAGGAGTGCCCGAGAATAATCGAGCAGCCAGGGTAGCTGAAATTGGAAAGCAAATCTCAGCCGAGTCAGTGGCGGGGACGGATAGGGAAGCTAACGTAAGTGACATCTTTAAGGCTAATCAATATCTGCTTTCGGTATATGAAAGATTTAATGATATACGCCTGGTGGGAATTCCTCCCCAGTCTATCGGTAAATTTGGAGGAAATTCCGATAACTGGGAATGGCCAAGACAAACTGGTGATTTTTCAGTCTTCCGGGTATATGCGGATGCAAACAATAAATCAGCTTCTTATTCTGCTGATAATAAGCCATATACGCCAAAAAAACATCTTCCTGTATCGATTAAGGGAGTAAAGGATGGAGATTTTTCCATGGTCTATGGTTTCCCGGGTCGGACAGATCGTTACCTTACCTCGTATGGAGTTAAGCTGGCAATAGAGGAAACTAATCCAACGATTGTTAAGCTGCGTGATATCAGACTGAAAGCATGGAAAGAAGAGATGGATAAAAGCTTAGCAACCCGGTTGAAGATGTCGTCGCAATATGAGAATATAGCCAATTACTGGAAATATTATATCGGTCAGACTGAACAGCTAAAGAGATTGAAAATTTACGATGAGAAGCAAAAGCAGGAAACAGAATTCACTAACTGGGCTGCTTCTAACCCTGAAATTGCTCATCTAATGGAGGAATATAAAAATGCGTATGCGGCTTATGAGCCTTATGCGGTCCATTATGCTTATGTGAACGAGGGCTTGCTGGCATCTGCCTGGGTAAGAAATGCATCGCAATTAGGGAATGCTTTAACGAACAGGCTGAACCGTAAAGATGATGACGCCTATCTCAAACAATCGAATCAGAATCTAAACGAGATGGTAAACAATTATGAGAAGACGTATATTGAGGCCGCAGATAAAAAAATCTTCGTCCAGATTCTTACAGCGTTTTATCATGACGTACCGAAATCACAACATCCCCGATTCATTACGCTCATCGTGGAGGATTATTGGAAAGGGTCGCCGGAGGCTACCTTTGAAAACTACGCCGATTATTTATGGAAAAATAGTGTACTTATTGACCCTGTAAAGTTGAGAGGGTTTCTAAATAATCCTTCAAAAGAGATTCTGGAAAAGGATCCGGGCTATTTATATGCGGTGAACCTTATTCCGCAAGACTATGTGAGGAATAATTTCGGAACCGTATTAAGTGATTTTCAGTCTCAGAAGAATCACCTTGATCATTTGTATTTAAAGGCCTTGTTAGCAAAGAACAAAGGAGCTTTGATTTATCCTGATGCCAATTCTACGATGCGGATAACCTATGGCCAGATTCAGAGCTATAGTCCGAAGGATGGCATCACCTATGGTATTAAAACGACTATAGATGGAATGATCGCAAAATATATACCGGGCGATGACGAATTTGATCTTCCGCAGTCTTTGCTCGATGCTTATGCAAAACGTGATTTTAGACAATACGGTGAAGATGGGACTCTTATTGTGGGCTTTATAAGTAATAACGATATTACAGGAGGGAACTCAGGCTCACCGGTTCTCAACGCCAATGGAGAACTAATCGGGCTCGCATTCGATGGTAATTGGGAAGCTATGAGCGGGGATATTGCATTTGATAAGACCTATAAGAGGACAATATCCGTTGACGTACGTTTTGTTCTATGGTGTATTGATGTTTTAGGAGGAGCGAAAAATATTATCAATGAACTTGACATTAGATCGGGTAAGCTGCCTGTGCCTAAAGATAAGCTGATCATGACCGGGTCTGTAAAATAAACTGTGTCATTGGCTTCGAGCCCCCGGCCCTCCAAGGCTAAGGGGGCGGTGCAAATCAATTCAAATCCAGCTTCATTCGGCAAAACTCTTCATATATTATTCGTTTTCAATCACACATCCGGTCTATTTATTCATGCTTTTACCATTAACTATTGCAATGAACGAAATTTAGTCGGTCTTAATATTTATTATCCAGGCTTCCCGTATCTGGTATAATTCATTTTAAACTAAGCACTATTAAAACCACATTGTATCAAATTGCTGTATGGCTTTCTGTGAGATGCAAGTAGCCATGAGACTATATGTATTAATAAGGTTATTTATTCCCTTTAAATACCCCGTTCGCCCAGTTACCTTCTTCACTGTTTCCATTTACATGGGTCATTTTGCCTTTGCCATTAGCCAGACCTCCACTAAATTCTCCTTCATAAATATCGCCATTAGCATATATCATGTTGCCTTTGCCATTAAGTTGGTTTTTTACAAAGTCTCCTTCATAGCTATTTCCATCCCCCCAGCTTATTTTACCCTTGCCACTTAGACTTCCATCTACATAATCACCTTGTGCAATAGTTCCATTGCTGTGGGTCATATTACCCTTTCCGGTACGTTTTCCGTTAACAAATGCTCCTTCATATACTTTATCATCCCATACAAATTTTGCCTTCCCGGGACCTATCATGATCGGCTTTGGATCAAGCTCTCCCTGATACCATACCCCCACAACAATTTTTCCGTTGGCATAAGTTAATTTCCCCTTACCATGCCATAATCCGTCAACAAGTTCGCCTTCATATACATCGCCATTAGCCAGAGTAGTCTTTCCTTTTCCCTGCCTGTTCCCATCTACAAAATCTCCTTCGTATATCTCACCGCTTTTCCATATGCTTTTCCCTTTGCCCATAGGTTTACCATTCACATAATTACCTTCGTAAGTGTAAGAACCGTCAGCTGATTTATAAGTTCCTTTCCCATGGGGTTGCTTAGCGGCATTTAGTTCACCGGTATAAACTCCTCCATAAAAAGTTATTGTACTTGCAGTATTGCTTGTGGCAGCAGTATTTGTGCTATTAACGGCACTTGCTGTTTCAGGCTTATTTTCTGTAGTTCTTGTATTTCCTCTGGTAATTTCTTTTTTAATTTCGCCTTTCTTCATCTCATTATATTGAGCGATATAAGGTTCCACTTCTTTTAATTTCGCCTCATATTGCTGCTTACCTGCATTGATGGCCGGAGCCACTTCACGTGAATAAGCTTTGGCCTTTTCGGCAAGGGGATTATCTGCCGGAATGACCTGAACCCCATTTTTTTTGCTGTAAATGACCGGGTCAAGTTCATTGGTGGCAGCTTTATAATAAGTGCCTAAATATTCGTAACCATCTTGCTTGGCTTTTAGCGAGAGTAAATTGCCACCTGGAAATTGTGCATAAACGTAAATCTCTGTTTCATTTTCTCCGTAGATGTAATGCTGTACCGTTTTGTCAGGGGATACTTTTCTTGAATAACCGATACGTTTCATTCCGGGAGCAAAGCTACCATAGGTTTGCTCATTATATTTTGGGTCATAGTGATAGCCAAACTTGAGATACAGTTCCGTTGGCGTTGCCTCACCGAACTCACCAATCATCACCCTGCCATCTTTTTCCCAAATGCCTCGGTAGGGTCTTCCGTTTCTATAATCACCGTCAAAGGTGATTCCGCTTGTGTATAAAACCTTTCCTTTCAGGTATTTCCCATTTTCGTCTGATGTACCGGAAAAAGAAGTTTTGTCGGGATATTGAACACTAGAGGCACCCGTTTCCATATTCCTTATCTCAACCAGCTTGGTATTGCCGTCGTCAAAAGCATATCGCTGCTCGCCTACCGGCTTGCCATTAACAAATCTTCCGGTCTGCACATAATATTTGTCAGTAATGGTCATCATACCATTTGCCTGCCCGTTTTTAAATTCGCCTTTCATTACCCTGCCATCACTTGCGAAGGTGACTGTGCCCTCACCGTGTGGTTCGCCATTGAGGGTTTTGCCTATATAAGTATTGCCGCTGGAAAACTTTAAGGTTTCAACCCTCACATCATTTACCGGTGTACGATTTGCATTTGTCTGATTCGAGTTGGATTGATTTGATTTAGAGGAATTCCTCATTCTCTCAAATTCA
>CAZFQV010000191.1:0-5334 GCA_964521175.1 uncultured Sphingobacterium sp. | reverse complement strand
TGGCGTCAATAAGCCGGTCTGTTGGTCGCGTTTAAAGACTACGAGCTCATTGGTTCCCTGGTTAGCTGAAATAAGCCAATCACCACTTGGATCGATATCAAAGGTCCTTGAACTTTTCCCTAAGTTAGATTGTCTACCTATGAGAGTTAACATACCGCTGTTTTGATCAATAGAATAAATCACGATTTCATTCAGCACATTACGGGTTGAAGCATATAGGAATTTCCCGTCAGCGGAGACATGAATATCCGCACCATCCGGTTTACCGGTATAACCTTCCGGCTTCATGGATATGGTTTGAATAGGAGTAAGCTTACCCTTTTTATAAGAAAATGCATTAACTGTTCCGTCCAATTCCGTTACTACATAATAGAACTTTTTATTGGGGTGGAATGTCGAGTGACGCGGCCCTGCACCCGGAGCCAGAGTCACGAAAGGTTGCTCAGCCGGAGTCAGGGCATTTGGCCTGTTTTTGGCCTTGAACTTATATATGTTCATTTTATCCGTGCCCAGATCGGCAGTTATCACGTATTTGTTATCCGGAGAAACTACTGCTGAATGCACGTAAGGCTTATTTTTCGCAATACTCTTTCCTTCGTGTTTAATATCCTGAATATCTGAGCCCAGTGTACCGTCAGAATTTATAGGTGCAGCAGTTAATGTACCACCTCCGTAATTCCCCGCAAAAACATACTTACCCTTAGCGTCAACAGAAATATAGGTAGGGCCACCGCTGCCGGAAGGAACACTGTTTAAAAGAGTAAGATCACCAGTATGAGAGTCAAATGATAAGGCACTGATATTCTTCGACCGGTCTTCGCTTACTGCATACACAAACTTTCTGTCATTGGTAACCGCAAAATAAGAAGGGCTCCCCAGAACGACCTTACTCTTGTAGGTAAGGTTCGCATCTTGTGTATCAAATTCGTACACATAAATACCTTCACTTTTCCCCGGGGCTGTATAAGTCCCCACCAGCATGTGGTACTTCGTACCTTGAGCAAATAAACCTGCGCTCAATATCATAAAAGCACAGAC
The DNA here is from genome assembly GCA_964521175.1 of uncultured Sphingobacterium sp. Taxonomy (GTDB): domain Bacteria; phylum Bacteroidota; class Bacteroidia; order Sphingobacteriales; family Sphingobacteriaceae; genus Daejeonella. The sequence goes on along the minus strand of CAZFQV010000191.1, from coordinate 4,296 downwards.
AGCTAAGATTTTTTTGAAATTCATAGTTTTAAAAATAAGTCCCACAAGATATAAAAATTAACAGAATTAGAAAAAACGATTATGGTATACCCCTGGCTTGAGCGAAAGGGAAAATACGGCTATGAATTAGTTATCGCATGAAAAGTAAGTAGCTGAGTTTACTTCCCGGTTATTTCTGAATTTCCCTTTCACCTTAAAAATTATCCGCACCTCAGTCCGACCGGGACTTTCGAAGCATAATCATTTTGCAATAACAAAGAATAAAACGGGATAAGATTCATCACTCTCAAGACAGCGTTCCGGATTCTTGGGAAACAATATTCACACGATGTATATCTTATCCTTTTATTTAAATTATTTAAATTCGATATATTGCAGGTTATTACCATGACCGGGTATACACCCGGTAGTTTACGAGATATAAAACATGATGATCAATCCGCTGTTATCCCAATGATAGATTGATTAACTATTTTTAGTTTTTATGATCAAATAATCCTGATACATATCAAAATAAAAAAAATGAATAGAATACTTTTCTCAACCATTGCGGTATCCATGGCACTCGCATCGTGCAACAATAGCAATGCCGCACATGATCCAATTGGATCCAACGGAGCCGATACTGTCCATTCAGTAGAGACAAAAGCTCCAAATGCTACGTATAAGCCTGCTTTTGCCGGACAAACACGTATCCAGGCTGTAAAAACCCAAAGTGCTTATGAAAGCAAGATACTAAGTTCGGACCTTAAAAACCCCTGGGGGATTGTGAATCTTCCGAACGGGAAATTCCTCATCACAGAAAAAGGTGGTACAATGAGGATAGCCTCGTCCACCGGAGAACTAAGTGCGCCATTAACAGGTGTCCCTGCCGTTAATTCTGCCGGGCAAGGAGGTTTATTAGGTATAACGATCGATCCCGCATTCGCACAGAACAGAATGGTATACTGGGCTTTTTCCGAAAACTATAAAGACGGTAATCTTACTGCAGCTGCCAAGGGTAAACTTTCTGCTGATGAAAAGAGTATTGAGAATGCCACCGTCATCTATCGTGCTGAGCCGGCGTACAACGGCGATAAGCATTATGGAGGCAGGGTATTGTTCGATAATAAAGGCAATCTATTTCTATCCACAGGTGAGCGCTCTGACCTGGTCACCAGGCCGCAGGCGCAAGACCTGAAGTCCGGTCTTGGGAAAGTAATCCGCATCACAACCGAAGGCAAACCGGCAGCGGATAACCCGTTTTTAAACCGCCCGGATGTCAGACCCGAAATTTACAGCTATGGCCACCGCAATGTGCAAAGTCTGGCAATCCATCCGGAAACTGGAGAGCTATGGGAGGCAGAGTTTGGTCCCCGGGGAGGTGACGAGGTCAATCACATCCAGGCAGGTAAAAACTATGGCTGGCCGATCATCACTTACGGGATTGAATACAATGGAAACACAATAGGTGATGTAATTACCCAGAAAGATGGTATGGAACAACCGGCTTATTATTGGGATCCTGTTATCTCGCCGAGCGGGATGACCTTCTTTAAAGGTAATAGTATTCCCGAATGGCAAAACAACCTATTTATCGGAAGTCTGAGCGGCATGCACATTCTCAGGTTAGTGATCGAAAACAATAAGATCACAGGAGAGGAAAGGCTTCTTTCGGGAGAAAACCAGCGCTTCAGAGCTGTCATTCAGGGTAATGACGGCGCCCTCTACGCTATTACCGATCAAGGAAGATTTTACCGGGTCGGCAAGTAAGCGGCTTTTAAACTATCCAGCAAAAATCCTGTTTGATGCCAATCCCGGCATTTAAACAGGATTTTTTATTTCCAGATCAATTGCTTGAAGTCATCCTGAGTGCTTCAATACTTACTGATATAGTCTTCTCTTTAGAATCATTTTAAATAATTTCAATAAACTTTGTTTAGAATGATTTTAAATAATAGTTTTGTCGAGCTGTAGCAATCCGGTTAGAGCATTTGAACTCTATAACACCTGATGAATATATGAAAACATCTTCAATAAGAAACTGGTTCAACATCCATAAATGGACCAGTCTAATTTCCACTATTTTTTTATTGATGCTTTGTATCACCGGCTTGCCGTTGATTTTTAATGATGAGATTGATCACCTTTTGGGTAATGACATAGAGTTGCCTGCTGTTCCTGAAAACACTCCGGTTTATTCCAAAGACAAGGTGTTAGAGGTAGCTAAGGAACAATATCCGGGCATGGAGGCAAAATATGTTTTCTGGGATAAGAAGGATCACCCCGGGCAAATGTTCGTGACCCTGGCAGATTCATCTGAGGCCCCTATCGAAGCTGACCATTACATCACCATGGATGAGAGGACCGCAACGGTGTTAACCACGACGCCCAACAAAATGACTTTCATGTTATTCATGTATTACCTGCATGTGGAAATGCTCGCTGGTATTCCAGGTAAGCTTTTTTTGGGTTTGATGGGATTGCTTTTTATCGCAGCAATAGTTTCAGGAGTAGTCTTATATGGCCCGATTATGAAGCGCTTCGACTTCGGCATGATCCGAACGGAAAAATCCTCCAGGCTAAGATGGTTGGATCTGCATAATCTACTTGGGATAGTTACGCTGTCCTGGGCAACGGTTGTCGGCCTCACCGGGGTTATCAATACCCTGGCAGACCCTGCCATTGATTTATGGCGGGCCGGTCAACTCGCTGAAATGGTGTCTGACTACAAAGACAAACCAAAAGTGGAAGGACAACTCAGCTCTCTGGAGGCTGCTGTACAGACCGCACAAAAAGCTGCGCCCGGAATGGATGTCTCTTTTGTAGCCTTTCCAGGTACTCTTTATTCAAGTAAACATCATTATGCCGTTTATCTCATCGGTACTAGTCCTCTTACCTCCCGGATCATTAAACCTGCGTTGATCGATGCAGAAACAGGGGCTTTTACCGATATGCGTGATTTCCCCTGGTACTTAAACGCAATACTGATCTCACAACCTTTTCACTTTGGTGATTATGGCGGTATGCCAATGAAGATCATCTGGACGATCTTTGATATCGCCACCATCATCGTACTTATCTCCGGAATTTATCTCTGGTTCGCAAGACGCAAAGCTAAAGCTGCACAACTAGCCAGAATGATAGAAAACTCAGAATCACTTACCTTATCAAGCGTTCAGGAAAATGAGAACTAAAAGCAGCTTTCAAAAAGTGTGGCGTATTCCTGTGCTACTGGCAACCGCTACTACTGCGGGCTTAATCCTTGCGATAATCGGTATTGGTATTTGGCACATCTTATCATGGATAGCCTTGTGTTATCCGATCTATGTGCTATGTAAATATGGTTTAAGGTTTTATAAATAGCCTGAGCGGCTGTTTTCTTTAGAATTAATCACTGCAGACCTTCATTTTGATGCGCTTCCTTTTGCTATCCCAAAAAAGCCGATTTGGCATGGATGGAACTTTCCAATTTACCCGTTGATTCTATCGAGCGGGTGGCATTTTGCAGGAAAATCCCTCGCTACGCGTCGGAATAATAGAAGGATCCCGTGAATGAAAGGGTCTATTTCCTTTGTTAATACGTCGCCCTACCGCCCGACAGATCAAACACGAAGCCGGTAGTAAAACTAGCTTCAGGAGAAACGATCCAGGCAGAAATTGAAGCCACCTCTTCCACGGTACCAAGTCGGTTCATCGGAATTTTAGCAGTCATATACGCCAACTGGGCGGGATCGGTATCCTTATTCATTGCGGTACTGATCACCGCCGGAGCCAAGCCGTTTACAGTAATTCCCTTTTCCGCATATTCTTTACCCGTACCCTTTACCAAACCGATCACCCCTGCCTTCATTGCTGAATATCCAGCCATAAATGGATTGCCTTCTTTCCCTGCGATAGAGGCGATCAGTAGAATACGCCCGTAACCGCTTTTCTCCATAACCTGAATCGCTTGTTTAGTCATCAGAAATGCTCCTTTGAGATTCACATTATAGATCTTGTCAAATTCATCAGTAGGATAATCCGTGATTTTCGTATTCGTTGGTCCAACGATGCCGGCTGCGTTAACCATAATATCTACCTTGCCAAGAGTTTCAACAGCCCGATCAAAAGCCAATTTCACCTGATTTTCATTGGCAATATCTGCGCATTCCCCCTCAGCGCCAAAACCTCTTGCCTTAAACTCCTGGAGAGTCTTGTCGAGCAGCTCTCGGTTCTTGTCCAATAGAAAAACCCGCCCTCCTTCCGATGCAATACGTTCGGCTATCGCTTTTCCCAAACCGTCGGCGGGGTTTCAATATGAGGCTAAAGCGCGCG
>CAZFQV010000190.1:0-5336 GCA_964521175.1 uncultured Sphingobacterium sp. | reverse complement strand
AGTAAATGGGAAAAGATTGATCCTTCCACACCGGTACAGCCCGCTCTGCATTACATCGCAGTAGTAGCGGCAGGTGATCCGGGGAAAGATGGCAAATACCGAAATCGTATGCCCGACAAGCAAATAGACTCCGTATTAACCATTGCTGCAATGCAAAAAGACATGATTGTATTCCTTGATATTCAAGTTGCCTTAAGTACCATCAGAGAAGAACTGCCGCGACTTGAAAAATATCTGAAGCTCCCTAACGTGCATCTGGGTATTGACCCGGAGTTTTCGATGAAAGGCGGGATATTGCCGGGTAAAAAGATTGGCACCTACGATGCATCTGAGATCAACTACGCTGCTGAGTACCTGGCAAAACTAGTGCGCGACAATAATCTGCCACCGAAAATGCTGATCGTGCATCGTTTTACACAAAAAATGGTAACTAATTATCAAAACATTAAACTAAGACCTGAGGTCCAAATCGTTATGCACATGGATGGATGGGGTGAACCCGAACTAAAAAAAGGAACCTACCGTCACTTTATTTATCCTGAGCCTGTACAGTTTACTGGTTTCAAATTGTTTTATAAAAACGACCTGAAAAAGGCTCCGAATCGCCTCATGACACCTGAAGAGCTTTTACGCTTGCGACCTATCCCGGTGTACATTCAATATCAGTAGCTGTCGGACTTGAAGTTGCTATTAGAGGGTATGTTTTCGTACAAGGGCGCATTAGGCTGCAAATTTTTACTTAATCATTATAATTTTGACTGCGGAATTCATAACCTTTGAATGAGGTCGTTATTATGGAACAAGCTACGTTTGGCGGAGGATGCTTCTGGTGTACAGAAGCTGTCTTTCAAAATTTAAAGGGTGTTAAAAAAGTAACCTCGGGGTATATGGGGGGCGAAACTATCAATCCCACCTACCAGGATGTTTGCAGTGGAGATACCGGGCATGCCGAGATTATACAAATTGATTTTGATGAGAACGAGATTAGTTACGATGACTTATTACTAGTTTTTTTCAAAACACATGATCCAACAACGCCAAACCGTCAAGGCAACGATGTTGGCACCCAATACCGTTCCGTTATTTTTTATCATAGCCAGCAACAGAAATACGCTGCTGAAAAAATGATAGACACCCTGACCAAAGAAATAATTTTCGATCGCCCTATAGTAACAGAGATTGCCCCAATTTCTGAATTCTATGAAGCCGAAGATCATCATAAGAACTATTACAATCTCAACTCTAGTCAGCCATACTGCACTTTCGTGATACAGCCTAAGCTTGCGAAGTTTGCCAAAGAATTTAAAGAGAAGCTAAAATAATCCGAGTTTGATATAAAGTCTTGGGCTGTCACTCCTTTCGGGCTTGATTCCAGGTGAAGTTCTTCCAGGACGCCGATCCGGGATCTCCTGATATTGCCTAAATGCATCCCTGGTGTAAACTCGATTTTTAAGTTTAGTGAGGAGGCCTCGTGTCGTGGCAGGGGGATGGCATGGGGAGAACCAGGTCAATTTTGCGAGGCTGCTTCGAAAATCCTTATAGCTGCACCACACAAATAACCGCTGGCACATTCGCTTCCTCTCCCGCCCGCTTGAGCTGCCCGCTAGATTTATCTCTTTTAAACGCCACGATATTATCCGTATCACGGTTAGCTGTCAGCGCAAATTCACCTTTCTTATCGATCATAAAGTTTCTGGGGTGTTTACCCCCTGTGTTTTCATGTCCCACGATCGTCAGTTTCCCAGTATTGGCATCAACGACATAAATTGCCAGGCTTTCATGCCCCCTGTTGGATGCATACAGGAACTTGCCATCGGGTGAGAAATGGATATCGGCAGCGGAATTATTCCCGGTAAACCCTTCAGGGAGCATAGGAACCCTCTCCAGGGGACTAAGCGAGCCTGTTTTCTGATCCCTTTTGAACGAGGCTACCGTTGAACTAAGCTCCTCGGCAGAGTAAGCAAATTTACCATTCGGGTGAATAGCGAAATGCCTCGGACCGGCACCCGCCGTGTTCTGCCCATAAGGGGCTGCAGCCGGCTTCAATTTACCATTCTCCTGCACCTCATAGATCATGATCTTGTCGATCCCCAGGTCTGATACATAGAGAAACCTGCCATCTGCGGACGGAATGGCCGAATGCACATGAGGTGCTTCCTGTCTACCCTGAACTATGCTGCTACCTGTATGTTGTATGACATCGGACGCTTTTTCCAGACTGCCATCCTTTTTTACAGGATAGACCACGAGGCTCCCCGCACCGTAGTTGGAAATATAAACATACCGGCCCTTGGGGTCGATGCTGACATGAGCCGGGCCACGTCCTTCTGAAGACTGCTCGTTTATTTTGCTAAGTTTACCAGTGGACGGGTCAATCATATACGACATTACACTGCCGTTACCATCATTTAAGGTACCGGCACTATATGCCGCATATAGAAACTTACGGTCCGGACTTATCGTCAGAAAGTTAGGACTGCTTCCGCCGTCCACTGTCTGTATCTCACTGAATTTAGAGCTGCCACGATCATACTCCAGTACATATATACCCTTGCTGCCCCTCAAAGAATTCGTGCCAGCATAAATAATTTCCTTAACCTGGGCAAAACCCTCTCCGATCCCTGTAAGCAACAGTATCCCCGTAATCAAAAAGCTAATAATTTTTTTCATGGTATAGTTTTCTTGAGACTCCAAAATGTGATCGATTAATGCAAAACAAATAAACACATGATAATCAATTTTTTGCAGATTTCAATGGGTTTTGTTGTAATTCGTATGGTTGGGAGATATCCCTGATATATTCGACCATTTGCCATCTTTGCTCATCCGAAATAAAATCCTTAAAAGACGGCATTTCACCTTTACCTTCTGTTATTTTCCAATATAAAGCCCCGTCAGATTGTGATGTAATTTTTTTATCCTGGAATTTCAGAGGTTTTATTTTCAGATCAGGTGTTACTGTGCCATTGGCTTCCCCATGCTGTCCATGACAGGAAGCACAGTAGATATTAAATACTTCCTGGCCCTGAGGCAGGGTAAGGGGCTCGATCAGGTAAGGGTTGAAGATAGTATCAGTCCAGGCAGGAGCCACCCAGGGTTCCTGCAACGGAGGCCTGACATTAGTAAACGACAATATAAAAATACTTATAACAAGGATAAGTACCGGATATCTGAAACTCATAACCCATTCGGACATATTCTGTAAAATAACTCTTTTCGGAGGATAATACCGCCCGGAACGGGTAGTTCCACTAAAATTTTACAAGCCGGAAGAGCTTGACCGAAATATGCTTTAAGACCTGAAACCTGACGGCAGTATGAAGATAAGCAGGCAGATCCTGAATAAGAACCTCAGCCCTCCGCCTCCACAGATCGGCAAATACAGCCTGGACAATATCCTTGCAGTATTCTCTATCCCTCAATCTTTTATAGGCAGTATTATACAGTTTTTGCCAGTACCGGCTATAGATCTCTGAAAAGGACGGCCTGTCTCCCGACCTTAACAGGATCACCAGTTCATTATCCGGAAGCAACCTATCTCCTAACATGACTTAAATTTAATAAAAAATTAATGAAAGCCTGAGAGAACAGTATAAATCCTTATCAGGGATAAGCCCCTGGAAATATTCTGTTGTTTAAAGAAGGCAGGTCGAAGAGGGTATCTTTTTTCTTATGTGCCTGTTTTTCACCATGCGTTCCCGTTCCTTCTGCCGCCATTGGGAATGTTCACGGGAATTTCAACACCGGGGTAAGCATGTTTAACGGCGCTGAACTTCGCTGAAAGGTATTCTCCCATCGAAAGATCACCCGACATGCTGTCACCGCTGACTTTTCCATAAAAAGTAAAAGGTATCGAATCGCCGGGTTCATTGTAAACACTATGCAGCTTTACTTCATCACCGTCTACCTGTCCCCACATATTCTGTCTGGAAAAACTGCCGGTATGTGCTCCCCATACTCCCTTACCTTCCTGCTTGTCAATAAAAATAGTATGTTCAGCCTTTCCGCTTGAAAATTCAACGGTCAGGTCCCAGCGGCCTCTGATATCTGCCGACTTCAGAGTTGGTTTGGGATCCCGGGCAGGGCGCTTCCTGCTTAACACCTCGTAAAGTCTTTCGGCAACGATCTTTTCATTTCCTGGCTGCATCATGGAAGAACTGATCGAGATCGATGTTATTCCTGCAGCCGCATCAGCCTCTGCTGCCTTTGCAGCTTCAACAGCCAGCGTTTCCAGCAATGCCGCGCCGCCGCCCCCTCCCGGTGAGCTTCCCGGGACACTGCGTCCGCGCCTGCTGCCAACCCCGATGGCGATCCTGGGACTGTTCAGCGCAAAATCTTCGGCAACACCTTCAGCACTGATATTTAATTGCTGCGGATCCCATGAAACAGAAAGGGATGCTCCCCTGTTGTTCAGACCGGACGGCTCGCGGACAGCCGTCTGAACACTCGCCAAACCGGATACCCTATCTGCAATATGCTGGAGCCAGCTCATCTTTTCACGATCCTCTGCTTCGCGATCGCGCTTTACCCAGCTCTCCACAGCAGCCAGCATTCCTATAATCTCTTCACGTCCGATCTTATTATCCCGACCCGGACCGTGATGGGGCGAACTTGCCTGCCAAGCAGACATCAGGATATCCTTCCTTCCCAGCAACATCCCCGAACACTGAGGTCCGCGGAGGGCCTTCCCGCCGCTGTAGGCTACCACTGTCGCTCCCTGCTGTAGGTGTATATTAGGGATGGTCAGATCAAAAGCCGCAGCATCAACCAGCACCGGCACCCCTTTGGGCCCGGCAATACGTGATACGTCTTCTACAGTCATCGGACTTGCGGACTCCGCTTTCATATAGATCATCGCAGTTCTGGGGCTGATCGCAGCGGTCAGCTCTTCCTGTGTATCAACCATTATAATCTTTACCCCTATATTACGAACGGCATGATCATAAAAAGTACGCGAAAATCTTGGAATAATAACCTCGGTTTTCTTAAAATCTGACAGGTCAGGTATGCGGATAAGCTTTTCAGGATCGCCGTCTGTAACACATGCTGCAGTAACGAGCTTAAGCCCGGCCGAGCAGCCCGCAGATACCAGGCCCCATTCGGCCCCGGTAAGTTCCGCCAGCCGCTGGCCCACTCCCATAGCCAGTTCATCGATCTGAACGTAATGCTGGGAAGCAGCTTCCATGGCCTTTCTTACCTCGGGCAATTCTGTAGAACCGCCTATGATAGTGATCGTTCCGCGGCAATTGATCACGGGCTCAACACCGATGGACTGATAGATCTCCGGTCCGGCTTTCAGCTCCGCTAAACCAGCGCCAGGCCTGCCTGCAGGTATC
>CAZFQV010000189.1:2360-5376 GCA_964521175.1 uncultured Sphingobacterium sp. | reverse complement strand
GCCTTTGCTCCTCTGGCGCTCGTAATGAACGGACTGGAGATCGAAGATCATGAGGTAGTGAATAAATCCTATCCTCATTTCTGGTCGGATCTGGAGAAGGTCGGTTTTAAGACTGAATTAGTTTAATGGTTTTTCTTATGTTTCACATCATAACTCAATTTTAATATATGGCTGGCAATTCTTTCGGACAATTATTCCGCATCACAACATTCGGAGAATCTCATGGTGAAGCCATTGGAGTAATCATTGATGGCTGTCCCTCAAATCTTGAAATTGACCTCGACTTTATCCAGTCAGAACTGGATAAGCGTAAGCCGGGTCAATCCAAGATCACCACTCAAAGGAAGGAAAGCGATACTGTAAAGATTCTGTCTGGAGTATTCGAAGGAAAAACTACGGGCACTCCAATCGCCATGCTTATCCCTAATGAAGATCAGCGGTCGAAGGACTATGCGCATATAAAAGATGCCTATCGTCCCTCTCATGCAGATTATACCTACGATGTGAAATACGGCCATCGCGACTATCGTGGAGGCGGCAGGTCCTCTGCACGGGAAACCGCGGCAAGGGTTGCTTCAGGTGCCATCGCAAAACTATTGCTGAGGCAAGCAGGAATAGAGATCTTCGCACATGTGTCATCGGTAGGTACGATTGATTCGCCAAATTTAGACTTGAGTTCTTTACAGGAGCTGCTCCAACTCCGCGAAGATAATATTGTTCGCTGTGCGGATCCGGCCACGGCGGCCCAAATGATCGAACTGATCGACGGTATACGCAAGGAGGGGGATACCGTAGGAGGTAAGGTATCCTGCATCATCAGAGGCTGCCCTGCAGGACTTGGGGAACCAGTATTCGACAAACTACACGCGGAGCTGGGCAAGGCGATGCTGAGTATCAATGCCGTACATGGTTTTGATTATGGGTCTGGATTTTCAGGATCGGAGATGAAGGGATCAGAGCATAACGACCTATTCCTGCCGCCATCTGAACACGATGAGACCGGCATATTCCGTACGTTAACGAATTTCTCCGGCGGTATTCAGGGAGGAATTTCAAACGGGATGGACATTACTTTCAGGGTAGCGTTTAAACCGGTTGCTACCATTATGAAGAGTCAGGCTAGTCTTGATTCAGCAGGGAACGCTGCAACAGTTCAGGGTAAAGGCCGTCATGATCCATGTGTGGTTCCCCGTGCTGTGGCCATCGTTGAATCCATGGCAGCATTGGTATTAGCCGATCATTATTTGAGGGGGAAAGCGGTGAAGCTATAGGTTTATATGGCTGTGTAACAGCAGCAAAGGAGTGCATTCCAGATTAAGGTCTGCTATTCATCAGTATAAATCCGGGAATTCAGAGGGAGCAACATCATTCATAATCTCATAAACAACCTCTACAACATCATCCGCAGAAGGTTTTGTAAAGTAGTCTCCATCAGAACCATAAGGCGTGCGATGGGCTTTAGCCGTTAGAGTACGCGGCTTGGTATCCAGATATTTATATCCATTCTGAGCCTCCAGGATTTGCTGCATGATAAATGCCGATGACCCTCCCGGTACATCCTCTCCCACCACCAACAATTTATTGGTTTTGCGGAGTGATTCCACACAAATTTGATCCAGATCAAATGGCAGGAAGGTCTGGATATCGATAATCTCTGCCGAAACGTTCAGCTTTGCGAGTTCCAGGGCAGCATCCTGAACAATTCTCAGCGTAGACCCGTAAGATACAATAGTGATGTCGGAGCCTTCCCCTAGAATTTCTGCCTTACCCAGTGGAACAGTAAAATCACCGGGATTTGCAGGAAGCTTCTCCTTCAGGCGATAGCCATTAAGACATTCAATTACTAAGGCTGGCTCATCGCCGCGCAGCAGGGTATTATACATACCGGCGGCCTGAGTCATGTTTCTCGGGACACAGACATGTATGCCACGCAAAGCATTTATCACTACCCCCATGGGTGATCCTGAATGCCAGATTCCCTCTAATCGGTGTCCTCTTGTCCGAATAATGAGAGGTGCTTTCTGCCGGCCTTTAGTCCGGTAACTGAGCGATGCAAGATCATCACTAAGTACGTTTATAGCATATAAAATATAATCCAGGTATTGAATCTCAGCAATAGGTCTTAACCCTCGTAACGCAAGCCCGATACCCTGTCCCACAATGGTCATTTCCCTAATACCGGTATCAGCTACTCTCATCTTGCCGAACTTAGCCTGCAAACCGGAAAAACCCTGGTTAACATCGCCTATGGCGCCAACATCTTCCCCGAAGGCAAGCACCCGGGGATCCCTGCTTAAATTAGCATTAAAACAAGCGTTAAGAATCTCCCGGCCGTCGACCATCCTGGATTGGTCTTGGTATATTGGCGCAACAATGTCAACCTTCAGTGGAGACTCGCTGGTGTCTGTAAATAATTTCGAATGATAGCGATTAAAATTATTCTCATACTGATCGCTATACCATTTAAGGAGATTTCTCTTCGATTCCGAATTTTCAGTCCGCAATACTCTGGCCGACTCGCGCACCAGGCTGATTACGTCTTTGCGCGAAGGGTCGATCTCTGACACCAGGGCATCAGCTTTCCCCACCAGCTCGGCGTTTCCGGTATTCCTGATCAGCTCGGCGGCCAGCAGCAGCTCCTTCTTGATACCTGCATTGAAATCAGCCCAGGCTTGCTTCTGACACTCCCGTATATAAGTTTTGGTATTTTTCTCCAGACCGGTAAGTTCCTCATCACTGATGATTGCGGTTTCAATCATCCACTTACGCATCTGGAGCATGCAGTCGTATTCATTCTCCCACTCTATCCTCGCTTTACTCTTATACCGTTCATGCGATCCGGAGGAAGAGTGTCCTTGTGGCTGCGTCATCTCCGTCACGTGGATCATCACCGGGATATGCTGATCGCGGCAAACTCTGATAGCATGTTCGTAAGTTTCGCATAAGCCAGGATAATCCCAGCCTCTTACTTTGAATATTTCGTAGCCTTCCCCCATCTCATCTCGTTGAAAGCCTT
>CAZFQV010000189.1:0-2350 GCA_964521175.1 uncultured Sphingobacterium sp. | reverse complement strand
TGTTTAGTAGTCTGATATTCGGCTGGAACGGAAATTCCATAGGCATCATCCCAAATGGAAATCGCCATGGGAATCTGCAATACGCCGGCTGCATTTATCGCCTCGAAAAATATCCCTTCTGACGTAGATGCGTTTCCTATGGTACCAAACGCTACCTCATTACCTTTTACAGAGAATTTTTTCAGAAAAGCGAGATCAGAATTATTTCTGTATAGCTTAGAAGCCATCGCCAGTCCGACAAGCCGACCCATTTGCCCTCCTGTTGGAGATACATCGGAAGATGAATTTTTGATGGTAGTGAGATCTAACCAATTCCCGTCTTCATCGAGCGTTCGGGTGGCGAAATGGCAGTTCATCTGCCGGCCACCAGATGCCGGATCTGCATCCGGATCTGTATTGGCGTAAAGCTGGGCAAAGAAATCAGGCATGGTGAGCATGCCGGCGGCAAACATAAAGGTCTGATCACGATAATATCCGGATCGCCAGTCGCCTGCTTTAAAGACTTTCGCCATGGCAAGTTGCGCAACCTCCTTGCCATCTCCGAAGATGCCGAATTTAGCCTTTCCGGTAAGCACTTCCTTACGTCCCAGAAGGCTAGCCTGACGACTTCCATAAGCAATTTTGTAATCATTAATAATGATACTTCTGAAGTCGTCAAAGCTTAACTCCCCCTGCTCCTGTAAATTATCTGCCGTTTCCTGGATCCCTATCATAGTACACCGTAATGATTCAAAAATACTAAAAACAGGCATGAAAAGGTAACGAAGGGGCAAAATTATAATCCGAATAAATGCCTCAAAACAAAATATAAATTCCTATCTTATGCTAATCAGGTGATCTTCCGCGTGTTGGAATGATTATTGAAAAGTTAAATAATATTATATTTGTTTATAAAGAGACAGGAAATGAAATATGTAATAATTCTTTGTGCAGCAGTTTTTTTAACGGGTTTTATTGCGGTTCAGACCGACAATAAAGCTGAGTTTAAATTCGAAAAAGAAACCCATGATTTTGGAAAAATACCATTAGGGAAGCCCGTTAGTTATGATTTTGTATTTACCAATATCGGAGATGAGCCATTGGTTATCTCCACCGTGGTTTCCACCTGCGGATGTACCGTTCCGAAGTATACCTCCGACCCTGTCGCCAAGGGTGCAAAAGGCACGGTAACCATTACTTTTAATGCTTCTGCGGTTCAGCCTGGTTTCACCAAGGCGGTCACTATAAAATCCAATGCGCGCACGCCGACCAAAGTATTGTATATCAAAGGAGAGGTCGTTGATGCGGGTGTAGACTAAGATTAGTTTAAAATCGTCTGTAGCAGCCCGTTTGCTTTAACTCCAATGGGCAACCTGCGTTCTTCTTTACCGCAAACAGGAGAAAGAATCTCGGACCTCAGTTAATTTAAGCGATGCTTCTTTATTGAATTTCTATTGAAAATTTGAAATCCTACATTATCCGGGACGGATATATGCTCTTCTTGAAGCTCTCTTTTTTCAAAAAAATTTAAGGCATAACTATTAAAGATTAAATATTAATCAATTATTTAGATCTTCGCTCCTCTAAACGCAGAGGTTTCTTTATTTTTGTACCATGCCGGAAATTTCTAGTAAAGGCAGGCATATGCCAGCCTCGCCCATTCGTAAGCTAACTCCCTTTGCCGATAAAGCCAGGCAGGATGGTAAAAACGTATATCATTTAAATATTGGACAGCCAGATATCGAGACTCCGGCCGGGATGTTAGATGCTGTTAAGAATATTGATTTCAAAGTTTGGGCATATACCCCCTCGGAAGGCCTGCTTTCCTATCGCACTAAATTAACAGAGTATTATAATAAGCTAAATTATGATATAAATGCATCGCAGATTCTGGTGACTGTCGGTGGGTCGGAAGCGATCACGATAGCGATGCAGACATGCCTTAATGAAGGTGATGAGATTATCATACCTGAACCTTTTTATGCAAATTATAATGGTTTCGCATGTATGAGTGACATTATAGTGAAGCCTATCCTCTCCCATATTGAAAATGGATTTGCTCTTCCGCCGATTAGTGAATTTGAGAAGCTGATTACTGAACGGACTAAAGCCATTATGATATGTAATCCCAATAACCCGACCGGTTATCTCTATTCCGGGGAGGAGCTAGAGGCCTTAAAGGTATTATGCCTGAAGTATGATCTGTTCCTGTTTTCTGATGAAGCCTATCGGGAATTCTGTTACGACGGTAAAGAATTTGTTTCCCCCATGCATCTTGACGGATTGGACGAGCATGTGTTGATGATCGACACGGTTTCTAAGCGTTACAGCGCCTGCGGGGCTCGCCTGGGGTGTCTGATTTCTAAAAATG
>CAZFQV010000188.1:0-5379 GCA_964521175.1 uncultured Sphingobacterium sp. | reverse complement strand
TTAAATCGATTAGCTTTAAGTAGTTTCTCTCTTGTTGACTTCCAGAATAGCATTATTGGAGCCGTCACGTTCAATTTCATGCAGTATGATCGTATAGCTCATGCGGTTGAGGTCGATAGTCCAGTTATTGGCGGCCTCATTTAAGCGATTGCAATCGCCCAGGCATAAGCTGAAATGATATTCTGTCCGATCCCTGGTAAGGACTGTAAAATGGGCTTCAGCTTTGCCGGCCTGGATGCATTGCACGTTTTCCGGACAACGATTATCACTGATATCGTTGAGGGTTAGGACGAGTTCTTTCTCCCATTCGGGTATGGCGACCGTGACATTCAGTCCCAGTTTAAAGCGGGTATTAAAGTCAACTGTGCGGGCAGTTTCTGATTTTTCTTTGTTGCAGGACGAGTTGGACATACTCAGCAGCAATATCGCGATAAGGCTTAAATTAAGCAGAGTTTTCATAGATTCAGGTCAATTAGGCCGATACATAATTAGTTTTTTAACGATGAAAGATTCAATCTAATATTAATGCCGGAGGCGCCGAACCTGAGATTCTCGCTTCCCAATCCCCCCAGAGGGTATCTGATGAAGGGCTCCACCGAAATAGTTTGATGCTTGCTGATCGGTGCATTGAAGCCAAAAGAAAGGTTGAGGGTGCGGGCCAGGTCAAAGGTCTGCAGTTGATTTTTTTTCTCCTCTACTTTGCTCTGATCAATGAGTAATCCAGAGCTTGTGCTATAGTTTCTGTAGTTTAATGCATAGGTTTCTGTAAGATAAGTTCCCGAGACCAGCCCCGCAGAGATATATAATCTATTGTCTTCGGGGATGATCATATATTTTAGACTGATGGGGATGTCCAGGCTCAAAAGACTGGCGTCATAATTGGTAATGACTTTCGTGGTGCTGACCGACGGCCCGTAGCCCAGCGAAGGAGAAGCATATCTTAACTCCTCTGACGCTGCCGGCATCAGGTTATCTTTGAAGCTGAGGCTATTTTGGGCCATACTGATCCCCGCTGTTAACCTAAGCTTGGCGCTGATCCGTACGTCGGAACTAAGTCCCGCACCGAAATTAAGTTTCATCTCACTTCCTTCCGCATAATTGAAAAAGGAACCGGCATAGATGCTTAATAATTCATCTTTATCGCGTTTATATTCAATAAGTGCACCCTCAGCGGATGACGCCTGGCGTCTCTCTGGCCGATCCGTTGTGGACAATACCAATGGAGCTGATGCAGTTTTTGGCCGCGGGATATCCTCAGCACTGGAGCGATCTGATTCCGGAGAGTGCTGTTCGTCACGGGCGATTTCCTGAATCGGACCCGGGACTGCCCCAGCGAGATCCATCTCCTGAAGTGATAGATCCGCCAGCTGCGAATCCACAAGGCGCTCGTCTGAGTGCTCTATAATTGCGCGGGATGCCCTCTGTTTAATGAGACTATTGACCAGCGGTTTTGAGAGCCTGACCGCCGGGGCTGCTGGTGGAGCAGCAGAACCATGGTTCTGCTGACCAACAAGCGCGCCGGATGCGGCAGGTTTACTAATTACTGCTGTCTCTGTCGGCCTTAAATTATAAAGCCAGCTGCCTCCCAGGGCGATCAGTAATACCGCAGCCGCAGTAGCCCACCATAACAGCAGCGGTCTCCGCACGGGAGAAGGGTATTTTTTACGAAGCGATTTCCAGCCCTGTGCAGGGGAGGTGGGATCTTCATAATCCTCAAATACCTGCCGGATTCTATTTGAAAGTTCCTGATCTAACATCTTTTTTATATTCTCCATTTTCTGATTGGAAGGCCTGACGTAGCTTTTCCTTCGCCCGACTCAAATTCACTCTTGAAGCGCTTGCGGAGATTTGCAGCAGCTCACCGATTTCTTCATGATTATAGCCATCTATTTCGTATAGGTTAAATATTGTTCGCTGTATATTTGATAATCGATCTAAAAGCTTCAGAATGTCCCGGGCATTCAACAGCGCTACCGCCTGGGGGGCAAAGGAAACGGCAGAGGCATGTTCAAGGTCCAATTGATTGGCATGCTTCAGATCTTTCCGGTGTCGGTCGAGTGCTGTATTGACCACGATCTTCCTCAGCCAGGGTTTAAAATTCTGGTCATTTCTGAAACTATCCAAGGATCTGAATACCTTGATAAAGGAATCGTTAACAACTTCAAGAGCATCATCCCGGTTGTTGAGATAGCGTAAACTAATGCCCAAAGCGTAGCCATAAAAATGCGTATAAAGCGTTTCCTGGTGCTTCAGATGACCTTGTTTGCATTTCTGAATGAGCTCTGATTCAGAAATGACTGATTTTTCAAACATGTATTAATTAACTCTCTTCAATCTGTACTGGTAGAATGATGGTAACATGGAACATTGGGGACAAGATGCTCTATATCTTGTCAGGATCAGGCTGTCACCCTTGACTTCGTAATCAAAGCGCCCGTTCAGAATCAATTGAGGATCGAAGTCGCTGGTCCAGGTATTTTTCTCTTCAAATTCGATGCTCGTATTTTTCCTGTTGATGGTAAAGTTTCCCTCGCCGCCGGCAGGTATCCGGTCGGGATTACCGGTAGAATAATACTGTCCGCTCGCCTGCAAGTCTAAATTTACGGGGCTAACGCTTTTGGTAGCATACTGCGTATCGCCCTTGTTATAGTAATAATAACCGCTGTATCCTCCTGACAGGAGTTTAAGCTCACGCTCCTTACCGCAGGATAAAAGTATTGAAGTCATCAGAAGAAGGATACACAGCGTGTTATTTTTCATATCAGGTTCAATAATGGTTTCGGCCCGGCATATCTATGCCGGTCTTCCGAATACACTATATATACGGATGATTTTTAGAAACGCTACAGGTGGAGAAAAATTCTATCAGAGCTTTTTCGCTTCGTTCCAGAACACATCCATTTCCCGGAGGCTCATGTCTTTCAGCTTTTTCCCGGATTCACTGGCTTTTTCTTCCAGATACTGGAAGCGCCTGATAAATTTTTTATTGGTTTTTTCCAAAGCATCTTCAGGGTTGATATCCAGAAAACGGGCATAGTTGATGAGAGAGAACAGCAGATCTCCAAATTCACCCTCTGCCTTTTCCTTGTTTGTGCCGGTATCGTCGGCGATATTGAATTCGGCCTTGAACTCCTGCAACTCTTCTTCCACCTTTTCCCATACCTGTTCTTTGCGATCCCAGTCAAAGCCTACGCCCCTTGCTTTTTCCTGGATGCGGGATGCCTTGACGAGCGCCGGCAGGGATACCGGAACTCCGCCTAATACTGACTTATTGCCTTCTTTTAATTTTAACTGCTCCCAGTTGCGCTTGACGTCCTCGTCGTTCTTTACTTCTACGTCGCTGTAAATATGGGGATGCCGGTGGATCAGTTTATCGCATATGCCGTTTAAAACGCCAACAATATCAAATGCACCGCTTTCACTGGCAATCCGGGTATAGAATACCAGGTGCAGCATCAGGTCGCCCAGCTCTTTTTTTACCTCGTTCATATCCCCTTCAAGGATTGCGTCAGACAGTTCATAGGTTTCCTCAATACTGAGGTGCCTTAATGTTTCCATGGTCTGTTTTCTGTCCCATGGACATTGCTCTCTCAGGGTATCCATTATGGTGAGTAGGCGTTCAAAAGCCTCTCCTGGATGATTAGCGGCTGGAGGGATGGGATTTGCTGGCATAAATTAGATTTTATGCAAAAATAGGGTTTTTGAGCAGAAGACCCGGCTTACAATTTAATCGCGCGCAGCATTTCTCTTTTCCCCGGTGCTCCGGGTATTTTTTCGATGGAAAAGCCGAGCGACTTCATCGTTCTTTTAAGATCACCGGTGATGGCATAAGTGACGAATATCCCTCCTTGACGTAAATACATACAGACATGCTTGAGCGACTCTGGAGTCCACATTTCCGGCTGATGGATGGCTGCAAAAGCATCGAAGTAGATGATGTCAAAGATTTTTGCCGATTCGAACTCTAATAGCGGGACCGGAGCGATCTCCAGACTGCAATAAGTATCAAGCCCGATTTCTTTTTCCAGTGCCCGCCAATAGTTGCTGGTAAAATCATTCCAGAGGCGTTCGTTGACATATTGCTGATAGTCGGTGGCGCGGATCAGGGTGTCGTCAAGCGGAAAAGCTTCGATCCCGGTATATTGAAGCCTGATTTTATTTTCTATGGCGTATTCTGCAGAGAGCAGAAAGTTAAGGCCGGTTCCGAAGCCAACTTCCAGGATCGTGACATGATCGGCTCCTCCCGAAAGAAAATGCAGCAAGCCGGCATTCAGAAAGACATGCTTGCTTTCCTGCAGGGCGCCGTGGCGTGAATGATAGTGCTCCCCAACCCGGGCGTTGAAAATGGTGTTTGAGCCATCAGAGGTGATGACGATGCTTAGCGGGGAATCCATTTGCCTGGGCTTAATTGATCAGGGTGCCTCTATCTACCCATTTTTCCAAATCTTTGGTATAGGTATGTATTTCAGAGGTCTGGACATCATTTCCTTTGTAAACGGGCTGTGCTTCATTGACCCATTCCAATATACCGCCGTACAGTAAGAATACGTGTTTGTAGCCGGCATCGATGAGCTTTTCGGCAATCTTTTCGCTACGGCTGCCTATAGTGCAATAGATTAATACATTCGCCCCGGTTGGGATATCGTATATTTTTCTCATATCAAACCAGAAATATCCGACATTACGGGCGTTTTTCAGGTGACTGACCCGGAATTCTTCCTCTTCACGGGCATCCAGCACATATACTGCATCGGCTTTGTTCATTTTTATAAAATCCTGGACCGTTAACAGGGGGACTTTATTCGCGTACAGGCTGTCGAGCAGTGCCTTAAATTCAGGGTTTATCGTCTGGGCAGATGCCCCGGTTCCCATCAGAACCAATAAGAGAAACATGTATTTCTGCATTAGCAATTTAAAAATAGTCCTTTAATATTAATGCCTCGCATTTTTCAAATATACGAAGCAATTGCGATTTATTAATTCCTGAACTCTTGAGTAACAATTATACCATGAACTCCGGCATCGAGCACGCCGATGCCGACCCTTCCAAATGACTTGTGCAGAATATTGGCCCGATGCCCCGGTGACTCCATAAGTCCCTCGTGGGCAAGCTCTAAGCTGCGCGCCAGCGCCAGGTTCTCCCCGGCGATGAGAAACCTTAGCTTTTCATCGCGTATGCGGTCGAAAGGGCTTTTCCCTTCCGGACTAAAATGAGAGAAGTATCCTCTTTTTAACATGTCTGCGGCATGTTTTCTAGCTACTTCCGCCATTTCTTCATCAAATTCCAGGGCTTTCAATCCCTCTTTTTCTCTTTCCTGATTCAGCAGGCCGAGCATTTTTAGCTCCAGGTCATGCCTTACCTCAAAGTTAGCCGTTTTG
>CAZFQV010000187.1:0-5390 GCA_964521175.1 uncultured Sphingobacterium sp. | reverse complement strand
TCCAGAACATGCGGTCCATGGATATAGTAATACTGCAACTCCCCCCCATCTGCCCAAAAGCTTACCTTATCACTTTCTTGCTGCGCAAAATCAAATTGACTTTTAAAGGTGTTGTCAAAGAATATACCATAACCCGTCCCTTCATTAATACCAGTATAAAAAGGGATCGTCCGGTAGAGAGGCTGTGCCCCTTTGCCAAAGGAATACGCGTCTGTGTTCCAGTTTACAAATCGTCCTCCGTGAAGATTGAGTTCGCTCGCCTTATCGCCTAGTCCGAAAAAAGCTTCCCCCGGCTGATATTTTTTTGTGGCGTACACGTAATAACCACCAAAATCTGCGTTCTCCTCCCAGTGCATCGGCTGAATATCTTCATGGATAACTTTCCCTTTCAAGTCTTCAAAAGCAATTAGAAAGTTATCTTTATGTATCACACATGCCACTGTGGTCGTTTCCACCCGAAACGTTTCATCATCCTCATTGAGCGATACCTGAGCCGGCATTGTCCCGGCTAAACTAACGGCATAGGAGAACTCCTGCAGAAATTCACCGCGGGGAGCCATTCTAATCCTGATGATGTCATCACTTACCACCCTCACCTCCACCTTCGCATCACCGTCTGTAAAATAAAAGCTATTGTCGTCTCGGGTATATCCCTTTACCCCGGTAAGATATTTTTTTACGATCGGCTCGGGACCCGCTATGGGATTGTTAATATGCTGGATCTCCCCTTCCAGGTCATTGATATTCAACTCTGCGCCTGCCAGATCCTTATTTACATCCATATGTTTTTACATGTTAAATCTTACAGGAGACCGCCCTCCCGCACCACTTAATCGATTTAAGGGCTGAGAAATAAGGCGCAAAATAATAGTTTATGCAGACAGCACGAAATAAAATCGCTTTTATGCGGATATAATTCAACGCTTATAGAGATGCGGAACGAATGTCCGCATCTCTATAAGGAATTATTGGTTAAATGTAAGGCCTATATAATACATTCCACCCATCATCGGGTTGCCATAGGAGGTTACATAATATTTATTCAGAAGATCAGATGCACCGATCTTGACCACTGAATTTACTGAAGGAATTTTTAAGCTAACCTGAGCATCTACGGTTCCGAACGAGGGAACTGTCCCTGATGCAAAAGAGGAAGTCCAGTAGTATGAATCCTGCCAGCGATAAGACGCATTAAATCCAACATTCTTAAAGACATCCCTGTTACTCAAACCCAGGTTATATCGAACCGCTGGCGTATTAAAATCATTCACGTAGGTAGTGGGAATATCTCCAATCTCATTCCATGAGAGATTTCCATTTAGACTGAACTTGCCTACCATGTAATCTATTCCCGCCGCGGCACCGAATGCCGTAACTTCTCCCGCAGCATTCACGGGCACGCCAAATCTCGTAAAATTGGTACCCAACTGTTGGTAAACCTCAATTGCGGTAATAAAGTCTCTGTACTTATTAAAATAGCCATACATATCTATAAGCACTTGTGTGCCCAAAAGGCCTCTGTAACCCAGCTCGAAAGCCTGGACGCTTTCCGGCCTTACTCCTTTGGCATCAAACGTATAAGATTTCAAAAGAGCAGGGTTTGGTGAACCGGCCGAAGCAGATGCTAAAAATGCCCGATAGCTGACGTCGGTAAATGGCTTATTAGTATAAAGATCATATTTCTGAATACTTGCGGGCAATCCTCCGATTAGCCGGGTCGCGCCACCAAGAACTGAAAGGTCGATATATTGATTCTGAGTGGTAGGATTACGGTAGCCGGTTTGGTAAGATGCCCTGATGTTATTATTTGGCGCTACGGTAAGCACGCCCGTAATCCTTGGCGTAAAGCGACCTTCAAAATTCATGTTCTTATCATACCTGCCGGAAAGGGTAAGTTTAAACATGTCCGCTAGTTTTTTACCTACCTGCACGAAGCCGCCGTATTCAGTAATATCAATTTCACGATTCAGATCATCAAAAATTGTCCCCGCGGAATTAAGATCATACAAACGATAAGACGCTCCTACCTGCAATTCTACCGCCTGTTTTAGGGCGTTGGTAAAATTGTACATCCCCTCATAATGCCACAAATTACTTTTGTCATCGAACTTTGCTCCGTTGCCTGAGCTGATTGTAGAATTCGTTATTTTTTCTTTAGCTGCAGCAAACTCAGGTGAACCCACTTCGTATCGCCCAACATCTGCAGCCTTACGAGCTACCGCATGTGCCTGTTCATCACTAAGGTTAGCCGCGCGTGCTCCTACATAATTGCCCACATACTGCGGAAACCAGGCGGTGTTGGACTTAGAACTTTCGTTAATATATACTCCCAGGATGGAAGAAATATACGAATCACCCGAACGTTCCTGAGTAGTATAGCCGCGTAGCATAAAATCCTGGCCTTTCAGCTCAAGTTTATATTGCCCGATGCTGAAATTCTGCAGCGAGTAACGATCAGAGCCGGTATAGACGGAAGTTCCTGATCCCCAGTTTGCCTGGGCAACGGCTTCTACAGTATTACTAATCTTATAATGAATCGCATTAGAAGTTTTAAATGATTTGGTATTATAGTCCACCAGGTCTTTTTCCATATAGCCTGTCCGGGATACCGACTGATCAGGGATTAAACCTGCCCTTAAACCTATGTTGAACGGAATGGCGTTTTGGATAGCTGGTCTGAGCGGAGCCGGAAAGTTGTTCAAAAAAGCACCGATCTGTTGCGGACTAGCAGTTACGGGAAGTGTGCTGATCATCGCTATAATATTAGGGATAGCACCACCTGTAGCAGCGGCAATTCCAGCGTTGGTAGCAGACTGCACCGAATTAGCCACATTACGCATATTCGAATTCACTTCGTCACCATATACGTTTATACCATCATAATTCGGATCCGAGCTTCTGGACCCTGCTTTGTGGCTTCTTGAGTTTCGGTCGAAATTGGAGTAGTCGGTAGCTTGCCAGTCGTCTGCTTTCAGAAACGAAACACTCGTTCTAAAAGCAAGTTTGTTCCAGGCTTTGGCGTACCTTACTGCTACATCCTGAAAGGGGCTGCTCGCCTGAACGGGATCATTTAGATGATTTATCCCTGTTTTCATCTGGAAACTCAGACCCTGCGAGGTAAACGGGTTCCTGGAGGTCATGAGCAAAGTGCCATTAATCCCTCCCGCTCCATATAAAGCTGAAGAAGCGCCTGGAAGAAGTTCTACATTGTCTAAATCCAGTTCGCTTAAGCCAATAATATTTCCGACAGCGAAGTTCAGAGCAGGAGCCTGATTATCCATTCCGTCTACGTATTGGTTAAATCTTGTATTTCCGTTTGCGTTGAACCCACGCGCATTGACCGATTTAAACGTCAGACTCTGAGCGCTCATCTCTACTCCTTTTAGATTCGTAAGCGCATCGTAAAATACTGGCGACGCTGTCTCACGAATAGCAATCTGGCCTAAACGCTCAATAGAAACCGGCGATTCCAGGATACGCTCCGGCGTGCGTGAAGCTGCAACGACCACTTCCTGACCCAGAATAGCCTGTATCTCCATAGAGATATTAAGACCAGAGACGGGCTGGTTTATTACCTGTTCAACAGTTTTATACCCTAAGTAGCTGATGACGAGGGTAAACGGGGTCTTCTCCGGCACTGACAAATTAAAACGGCCATTCTCATCGGTAGAGGTGCCCGTCGCTGTACCCTGAACTTTTATTGCAACACCACCGAGCGATTCACGGGTAAGATTATCTATGACGGTACCCGAAATAACGGTGTTTTGGGCTAATACCATTTCTGTCGATAGCAAGCTCGCAATAACGATTAACATGCTGGCCAAACGAGTTAATATCTTGTTCATAAGCACAAATTAATTTCTGGGGTCTGTTTTACTTATAAACTTAAGTAGAATATATTTGATATATGCAAGGTTTAAAAAATATTTTTTTATGCTTGCATAGTAATATAATGGTATATATCGCTTATATTCAATATCTTAAATATTAAGGACGATGTATAATACAAGCAAAACAATAAAATTGACATTTTAGAAAACGAAATCTTATCTTGTAGGCATGAAGATTTTCCAAGCTCTCATCTCTTCTATAGTAGCTCTCTTCCTGGTTGTTTCCTTAAACACAAAGTTCGGCGACATACCTCCGATGGGGAAATTTCTCGACCCGTTCAGAGGTTTCTGGCAAAATGCAGAAAGTAAAAATTTAATTAGCCGACAAACGTTTAATCTTCCCGGATTAACTGCAGGCACCGAAGTGCGCTTCGATAATCACTTGGTGCCGCACATTTTCGCCGACAATGACTACGATCTCTATTTTACCCAAGGATTCGTTACGGCTAAAGACCGCTTATGGCAAATGGATTTTCAGACACGCTTTGCCGCAGGAAGACTCTCAGAGGTAATTGGCCCGAAGGCGCTTGAGCTGGATCGTTACCAAAGGAGAATGGGCATGACGTATGGAGCTGAAAAAATGGTCGTGGAGATGCTTAAAGATCAGGAAATCACAGAATCTATGGAAGCCTATACTGCCGGAGTTAATGCTTATATTGATTCCCTTGACCCCGCAGATTACCCTATTGAGTTTAAATTATTGAATTACGCTCCGGAGCACTGGAAGCCGTTAAATTCTGCACTGTTACTCAAGCTCATGTCGGCTACCCTGGCAGGTGGTTCTGATGAGTTTTACATGACTAATATCCTGAATAAATATGGCCCTGAGATCACTAAAGATCTCTTCCCAGATTATCCTTTCCGGGAAGATCCTATCATTCCTGAAGGAACTAGATGGAACTTTAAGCCCTTGCATATTCCTCAGGCTCCCAAAATAGCACCTGTCGAGAAAAGTACATCGAATATAAAAACCCCTGAGCTGGAAGACGGAATTGGGAGCAATAATTGGGCGGTTTCAGGAGCTAAATCGGCTAGCGGCTACCCTATATTATCCAACGACCCTCACCTCGATCTCACCCTGCCTGCAATCTGGTATCAGATTCAGATCGCTTCTTCGACGATGAACGCCTGTGGGGTGTCTATTCCCGGCGCTCCCGGAGTGATTATTGGCTTCAACAAAGATGTAGCCTGGGGAGTTACCAATGTCGACGCAGATGTTCTGGATTGGTATACTGTTAAATTTAAGGACGAGTCGAAAAAAGAATATTGGTATGATAATAAATGGAATCCGGTAAAGACCAGAGTTGAAACCATTCTTGTGAAGGGTGGAAAAACTTTAACCGATACTGTTTTATATACCCATCACGGTCCGGTAGTGTATACGACAGATCAGAAACCTGAAAATTTTTCAAAAGCCAATAACGTCCCTTCAGGACATGCATTACGCTGGGTTGCACACGATGGTTCAAATGACACGAGGACATTTTACCTGTTGAACAG
>CAZFQV010000186.1:0-5400 GCA_964521175.1 uncultured Sphingobacterium sp. | reverse complement strand
AATGGTCGAAGCATGGACGTCTTTTTAAGTAAGCTCAGGAAATATCTCAAAGAAGATCCAAGCGTGGAGATTATTAATGTCCACGGCAAAGGGTATAAACTATTGGTAAACTGACTCCGCTAGAAATAACACACTAAAGATCAAATTTTATTCCCTGTGCAAGTGGAATATTGTCTGAATAATTAATGGTATTGGTTTGCCGACGCATATATGCACGCCAGGCATCTGAACCCGACTCGCGGCCACCACCTGTGTCTTTTTCTCCTCCGAAAGCACCTCCTATTTCTGCGCCAGAGGTACCGATATTGACATTGGCAATACCGCAATCCGATCCTGAAAATGAAAGAAACTGCTCTGCCTCGCGCAAGTTTAGCGTCATTATTGCAGATGAAAGGCCTTGTGGCACAGCATTCTGAAGGCTAATTGCTTCTTCCAGCGTTTTATACTTAATGAGATAAAGAATAGGGGCAAAAGTTTCATTCTGTACAATTGGGTAGTCGTTTTTTACCTCGGCAATGCATGGTTTCACATAACATCCTGATTTATAATCGTCGCCGTCCAGCACGGCTCCTTCCACTATAAAGTTGCCCCCCTGTTCTTTACACTTTTCTATAGAGTCTAAATAGTTCTTTACAGCAGCTCTATCTATCAAAGGACCAACATGAATAGTTTCGTTCAATGGATTTCCGATTTTAAGCTGGCTGTAGGCCTTGACAAGCTTATCTCTGAACTGATCATAAATGCTTTCATGAACGATCAGCCGACGGGTGGAGGTACAGCGCTGCCCGGCCGTGCCTACAGCACCAAAAACAGCTCCAATGATCGACATCTCCAGATCAGCGTATTGGGAAATAATAATAGCGTTGTTCCCTCCCAGTTCCAGCAGGCTTTTGCCCAAACGCGCACCTACTGCAGCGCCTACGGCTTTGCCCATGCGGGTGGAACCGGTGGCCGAAACAAGTGCGATACGCTTGTCGTGGCTCAGTTCCTCGCCTATGCTTCGGTCGCCGAGGACCAGGCATGATACTCCTTCAGGGACATTATTCGCCTCAAAAACCTTTTGCAGGATATTCTGGCAGGCGACAGCGGTTAAAGGAGTCTTCTCCGAAGGCTTCCAGACGCATACATTGCCACATACCAGTGCGAGCGCTGCATTCCAGGCCCATACGGCAACGGGAAAATTGAATGCGCTTATTATTCCGACCACCCCCAAGGGATGCCATTGCTCATACATGCGATGAAGTGGTCGCTCCGATTGCATAGTCAAGCCATACAGTTGACGCGAAAGCCCTAATGCATAGTCGCAGATATCGATCATTTCCTGTACCTCGCCATGGCCTTCCTGTAGACTTTTCCCCATCTCGTAGCTGACCAATGTCCCGAGCTTTTGTTTGTTTTCGCGTAAAGCATCCCCTAATTGTCGGATGACATCGCCGCGCTTTGGAGCGGGCCAGGTACGCCATATTCTGAAGGCTTCTTCGGCTTTTAAAACAATCTGTTCATAATCTCCCGTAGTTGCAAGTCGTATGGAAGCGATCTTCCGGTTATCCACTGGCGATATGATTTCTTTAATATTTTTAGGGCTGTTGCTGAAGCGGTTTTTTCCAGTACTGGCTGAATCATTAATTTCCTGTATTCCAAGGCTCTGCAAAAGTACACTTATGTTAATCTGCATAAAATTTAGTATTTTTGCCTAAGTTAAGCATTTCTCCCAAGGCTATGAGGCGAGAGCAGAGCCTCTTACTTCCCTCTTATTTTCTTTTGAATGTTCTGTGCTGATGTCAGGATGTGGAAAAATAAAAGCTTAGAAGATGCGCTGTTTAGGTTAAATTGAGATAAATAAAGCGGACCTTATCTTTTAAGAGAGGTTCGGATAGTGTTCTCAACTTATTTATTTTAGATGGAAGAAGATTTTGAGTTCGACTTTACCGAAGATCCAAGATTTTCGGTTGAGAGATATGAAGAAATGATCCGTAATCAGGATCAGTATTTTTTTGATGCACAGGCGTTCGAGAATATCATCGAATATTATATTGAGAAGAATGATCCGATAAAAGCTTTACAGGTTGTAGATTACGCAATTATGCAACATCCTTTTGCGGCAGTTTTCTCAATTAAACGGGCACAGCTATACGTAGCCACTAACCAGTTCGACCTGGCTTTTGAGGCGCTCGCTAAGGCTGAAACCCTTGAGCCTTCCGAAGCTGATATTTATACGGTCAGGGGAAATATCTTTGAAGCGCTCGAACGTCATGAAGAGGCCTTAGAGAATTATATGAAGGCTCTGGACATGGCTGAAAGCATTGATGAGATCCTGCTTCATATCGCCTATGTATATCAGGCGATGGGTGATTATGAAAGCTCTGTGAAATACTTAAAGCAATGTTTGGAACAGAATATGGAAAACCAGGATGCGCTCTACGAGCTTGCATTCTGCTATGACGTATTAGATAAACAGGAAGAAAGTATTGATTTTTACGAACAATACATTGATAAGGAGCCGTATTCATATGCTGCATGGTATAATCTGGGAAATGCCTTCAATAAGCTAGACCTTTATGAGAAATCAATAGACGCTTATGATTATGCAATACTGATCAAGGATAACTTTGCCTCGGCCTATTTTAATAAAGGGAACGCACTTGTCCACCTCGAACGTTATAGCGAGGCCATTGAAGTTTATAAGCAGACGTTCGAATATGAGCCGCCTAGTGGCGACACATATTGCGCAATAGGAGAGTGTTATGAGAAGCTGGAACGAATGGATGAAGCCCGCTCTTATTATAAAAAGGCGGTTAAACTGGACCCTTCGCAATCAGATGCATGGTTTGGTATTGGGGTGACGCTTGATTTTGAGGAGAGATATTTTGAATCCCTTTATTTTTATAAGAAAGCGCTCGATATCGACGACAAGAATGCTGACTATTGGTTTGCCATCGCTGATGCTCAGTATAAGCTTAAACAACTTGATGAATCAGAGAAAGCTTATGAAAAAGTTCTTGAACTGAATCCTGTAGATATCGAAGCCTGGCTGGATTATTCTTCCATTTTGTTCGAACAAGAAAAGCTAAAATCGGCAATAGCGATTATCTCTGAAGGTATCAAGAATAATCCCGATGCCGCAGAGCTTTATTATCGTATGGTAGCCTATCTTTTCGCTGATCATGAATTTAGTGAGGCGCTCGTTTATTTGGAAACTGCGCTTAGCACAGATCCTTCTAAGCATCTTATATTGTTTGAATATCTCCCGCAGCTTCATGAAAACAAAGTTATTGTCGATATTATCAATCGTTACGCCCGATAAAGAGTAATTTAATTATTCAAGGCTTCAGGCTTTAGGTTTTGATTTTTTTTTGGAGATTTGTACAGATTCAAACGAATCTCTTTTTTTAAATAATATTAGAGTGCAGACCTCCCACAATCCAACCCAAAGCAAGCAATACATGAATTATATTTTGAAGAATATTCCTGATCGTACACAGAAGCCGCGTACTCACGGACTTACAATGGTTATGGATAAGGGTTTGAGTGTGCGTGAAGTTGAAAATTTTCTAGAGGTTGCCGGGCCGCATACTGATATTGTTAAATTAGGATGGGCAACTTCATATGTTACGCCAAATCTTGAAAATAAGTTAAAGGTGTATCGTGATGCAGGGATACCAGTTTACTTTGGAGGCACCTTATTCGAAGCTTTTGTAATCAGAAATCAATTTGATGATTATCGCAGGGTGCTTGACACTTTTGGGATGGAACTTGTTGAGGTATCTGATGGCTCAATCGAAATCGGGCATGAAGAGAAGTGTGAATATATTCGTAAACTTAGTGAGCAGGTTACTGTTATATCCGAAGTAGGCTCAAAAGATGCTGCTAAGATACTGGCGCCTTACAGGTGGATAAATCTGATGAAAGCCGAGCTGGAGGCAGGAGCCTGGAAAGTAATCGCAGAAGCAAGGGAAAGTGGCAATGTAGGCATATTTAGAGATTCCGGAGAGGTTAGACAGGGGCTTATTGATGAAATATTAACACAAATCCCAGCCGAAAGTATAATCTGGGAAGCTCCACAGAAGGCTCAACAGGTTTGGTTCATTAAGCTTATTGGTGCTAATATTAATTTGGGTAATATTGCTCCAACGGATGTGATTCCTGTAGAAACACTACGATTGGGATTGAGAGGTGATACCTTTGATCATTTCCTTAACCAGAAGTCGTAAGCCAAGATCAGTATACCCAATTATATTATAATGAAGAAATACGGCCTGATTGGTTATCCCCTTACTCATTCATTTTCTAAGAAGTATTTTACAGACAAATTCGACAAAGAGGGTCTCGACGACCATGAGTACGAACTTTTTCCGATGCAGAATTTAAGTGATCTTCCCCGTCTCATCAATACAACCCGTGGCCTTTGCGGTTTGAATGTCACAGTGCCTCATAAAATAGGGGTCATGTACTATTTGGATAAGATTCATCCGGCAGCTAAAGAGATTGATGCGGTCAATTGTATAAAGATCGTAAAGCACGAACCAGTTGAAGCTTTTTTTAGTGGTGAATTGTCGTCTATGAAAGTGAGGCTGGAAGGTTACAACACCGATGCTTATGCATTCGGAGCCTCGCTGAGCCCTCTGCTCAAAGAATACCATCAGAAAGCGCTGGTGTTGGGGAATGGTGGTGCCTCCCGTGCAGTTGCTTATATACTTAATAAACTGAATATTTCATACAAGATTGTCTCCAGGAGGGCTGTCTCACAGCAACTTAGTTATAAACAGCTTAATGCTGACGTTATGAAAGAGCATCTGCTCATAATTAATACGACCCCGCTAGGCATGGCCCCAGCTATTGAGGGTTTTCCCGATATACCTTATGAGCTTTTATCGCCGCGCCACCTACTTTATGATCTGGTATATAATCCTGAAGAAACCGAATTTCTAAAACGTGGCAAAGCTAAAGGTACTATTGTTAAAAACGGATTGGAAATGCTATATCTGCAAGCCGAAAAGTCATGGGAAATCTGGAATAGTTAGAATGCTGACAAACCGGATATATGGCCTTTTGTATTTTTGCATCATACTGGCTTCATGTAACCAGGATTATTCACCCAAGCCCAGAGCCTATTTCAGAATCTCTTTTCCTGAAAAAAAATACCAGCAATACGCTGGCGATTGCCCCTATTCTTTCGATTATCCTATTTATGCGAAGGTGAGTCCTGATATAGAAAAGGATGCCCAGCCCTGTTGGCTTGACGTTTCATACCCCGATTTTAATGGTAAAATACATCTAAGCTATCAACCTATCACTTCTGTTGAGCAGTTTAATGAGCTGGCCGAGGATGCCCGCACATTCGCCTTTAAGCATACCATTAAAGCTACTGCGATAGACGAAGGCAAAATATCTTATACTGAT
>CAZFQV010000185.1:0-5449 GCA_964521175.1 uncultured Sphingobacterium sp. | reverse complement strand
AAGGCATATAAGGCGAAAGTTGAAAAATCGGCTAATATCACCTTACCTAAAAATATTTCTATAAAAGACGCCTTTCCTAACCTGACATTCAAAATGCCAGTGGAGTTTGTTAGTCCGGCGGATGGCACTAACCGGAATTTTGTCGTTGAGCAAAAAGGTAAGATCCTTGTTTTTGCGAATAACGAAAATGTTGAATCTACAGAAACATTTCTGGACATAGAAAGTAAGGTTACTGCGGGTGGTGAGCGCGGTCTTTTAGGCCTGGCTTTTCATCCTGCATATAAGGACAATGGATTCTTTTATGTGAATTATACCCGGAATAATTCAGGACTCGAAACCGTAATCTCCCGCTTCAGGCTTAGCAAAACTGATCCCAATAAGGCTGACGCTACTTCTGAACAGATACTGTTGACTTTCAAGCAGCCGTACAACAACCACAATGGGGGGAAAGTCGCCTTCGGTCCGGATGGATATCTCTATATCGCTGTCGGCGATGGCGGAAGCGGGGGTGATCCGCAAAAGAATGGCCAAAACAGAACAACGTTACTTGGCAAGATACTTCGCATTGACGTAGATCAAAAATCCAGGTCTTTGCAGTACGCTATTCCAAGGGATAACCCGTACAAGAATAATACCGACGGCTATAGGGAAGAAATATACGCCTACGGACTGCGTAACCCCTGGCGATTTAGTTTTGACAAGGAAACGGGCAAGTTGTGGGCGGGTGATGTTGGTCAAAACAAGATCGAAGAGATTGACATCGTAGAAAAAGGTCGGAATTATGGCTGGAATATTATGGAAGCCGACGAATGTTTTGAAAATCCGAATTGCGATAAATCAAATCTGGTCCTACCGGTCTGGTCATATCGCCAGGGCCCAATGACAGGGAATTCAATTACCGGAGGATACGTGTACAGAGGCACAGGTATACCAACCCTGCAGGGCAAATATATTTACGGCGATTATGTCACCGGGAATATTTGGGCGCTCACACCAGTTGAAGACGGCAAATACAGCAATGCTCTTTTGTTGAAACATAAAGGGATGATCTCGTCTTTTGGTGAAGATTCATCAAATGAACTTTATGTATGTTCTTATGGGGACGGAAAGATTTATAAGTTCGAATAGATGAATCGTAAACGCTTAAATTGATCGGGATATAAAACGCTGATCCGAATCAGATCCCGAAAGCATGTCTTTATATCCGCTTAATTACGCTTTCAACACCCGCTGGATCTCATCCAATTTCATCAAGGCCTCTACGGGAGTCAGGGTATTGACTTCCAGATTATTAAGCATGTCCCTTATTTTCACAAGCACGGGATCATCAATAGAAAACATTTGTAATTGGTAAGCCTGTTTTTGGACTTTTTTAATGCTGTCCTTAATATGCTCCCCGCCTGTTCGTTCTTGCTCCAGACGCGTTAAAATGTCGTGCGCACGACTAACAAGCTTTGCAGGCATTCCAGCCATTTTCGCAACGTGTATCCCGAAACTATGCTCGCTTCCGCCCGGGACAAGCTTACGCAGGAAGATCACCCTGTTGCCTAACTCTTTGACAGAGACGTTGAAATTCTTGATCCTGCTAAAAGAGTTGGTCAGTTCATTAAGCTCATGGTAATGGGTAGCGAAGAGCGTTTTTGCCTTTGCTGTAGGATGATTGTGAAGAAATTCAGCGATAGACCAGGCGATCGAGATCCCATCATAAGTACTGGTACCACGCCCAATCTCATCCATTAAGATCAGGCTCCTATCTGAGAGATTATTTAAAATACTGGCAGTCTCATTCATTTCCACCATGAAGGTTGACTCACCAGAGCTCAGATTATCTGATGCCCCTACCCTGGTAAAGATTTTATCAACAATGCCGATTTTAGCGCTCTTTGCCGGCACAAAGCAGCCCATCTGCGCCATCAGCACAATTAAGCCAGTCTGGCGGAGGAGAGCTGATTTTCCAGACATATTAGGCCCTGTAATAATAATAATCTGTTGAGTTTCGCTGTCCAGAAAAACATCATTTGTAATATACTCTTCGCCCAGCGGCAGATTTTTTTCGATCACCGGATGCCTTCCGCCTTTGATATCAATCACCCTGCTAGGATCGATGTCCGGCTTTACGTAGTAGTTCTTTATCGCAAGGGTAGCAAAGTTTAAAAGTACATCCAACTGAGCCACCAATTGCGCATTGAGCTGAACCGGCTTAATAAAATCTGAAAGCGCAACAGTAATATCTCCAAAAAGCTTTGCTTCCAATACCTGAATCTTCTCTTCTGCACCTAGAATCTGCTCTTCATATTCCTTAAGTTCCTGCGTGATATACCGCTCGGCATTAACCAGGGTCTGCTTTCGCAGCCAGTCGGCAGGAACTTTGTCCTTATGTGTATGTGTTACTTCCAGGTAATAACCGAACACGTTGTTGAAAGCGACCTTCAGGGAAGGTATACCGGTAGTCTCTGCTTCACGCTTCTGAATCTCCAGGAGGTAGCCTTTCCCCCCAAAAGCAATCTTTCTAAGCCTGTCCAGCTCGTCATTAACCCCCTCCGCAATGACACCACCTTTTATGAGCATGACCGGAGGGTCGGCTTTAATCTCTTTCTCAATCCGCTCTCTAATGATTATACAAGTGTTTAGCTGTTCGGCAATTTTTTTAAGCGCATAATTTTCAGTGCCTGCACACAATTTTTTAAGGCTCTCAACAATATACAAAGCCCTTTTTAACTGTACTACCTCGCGGGGATTTGCCTTCTGCAAACCGATTTTGGAAATCAGCCGTTCAAGGTCACCGATCTGGCCGATCTCCTGCAAAAGCTTTTCTCGCAGCACTTCATTATTAACAAAAAACTCAACCACATCCAGTCGCTCTTGAATTGGCTTCAGTTCTTTCAACGGCATAACCATCCACCGGCGCAACAGGCGTGCTCCCATCGGTGAAGAAGTTTTATCCAGCACATCTACCAAGCTCACCGCATTATCATTAACCGACCCAATCAGCTCTAGATTACGTATAGTAAAACGGTCGAGCCACATATAGCGGTCTTCTTCAATCCTTGAAATAGAAGAGATATGCTGAAGGTTTCTGTGTTCAGTTTCATTGAGATAATGCAGAGCGACACCCGCTGCTACTATCGCCAGGGGAAACTTTTCAATGCCAAAGCCTTTCAGGGATTTAACATCAAAATGCTTCAACAAAAGCTCCGGCGCATAGTCGCTGCTATAGGCCCAATCGTCTATGTGATAGGTATAATGGCGGTTACCGAACATCTCGACAAAATCGTGCTGACGACTTTTCTGAAAAATTACCTCGCTCGGTTTAAAGCCCTGCAGCAGCTTATCAATATATTCCGAATTCCCCTGCGCAACGGTAAATTCACCGGTAGAAATATCTAAAAATGCAATACCGAATGAATTCTTATCAAAGTAAAGCGAGGCTAAATAGTTATTAGTGTTTTGCTGTATCAGGCTGTCGCTGTAGGATACGCCCGGTGTCACCAGCTCTGTCACCCCCCTTTTTACTATTGTTTTAGTGGTTTTCGGATCCTCCAGCTGATCGCATATAGCAACCCTCTGACCGGCACGAACCAACTTAGGAAGATAAGTCTCCAGGGAATGATGAGGAAAGCCTGCAAGTTCAGTGTTTTTACCTGACCCACTACCCCGCTTGGTTAAAACAATACCCAGGATACCTGCCGCTTTTACGGCATCCTCCCCAAAGGTTTCATAAAAATCCCCCACCCGAAAAAGAAGCAAGGCACCGGGATGCTTCGCCTTGATGGTGTTATATTGCTGCATTAATGGGGTTTCTTTCTGTTCGCTCTTCTTCACCTGGGATCTAGTATATTATGCCATAAAGTTAATGGATTAACGAAGTTTTATACGCTTTGTGGAAAACTCATGCGAGGGTTGAAACCAGTTCTTCAGGGATGCCGAACCGGGATCTCCTAATTTTCGCTAGGCGCACCTCCCGCCTAAGCTGGGTTTTTAGGTTTAGTGTCTTGTCCTAAAATAGGTTTACACAATTAGTAAACTTATGGGAAGAGAAATTCATTCATTTAGTGAATCATTTAAGCGTTCGGTGGTTGACCAGATTAACCGTGGGCTAATGAGTAAAGAAGAAGCGCGTCGGCGTTATGGTATCAAGTCCAAGAGCGGCATTTTAGATTGGCAACGGAACCTGGAAAAGTACGGTAGATGTTGTTTAAATTTGCCGGCAGATACTTTACTATTGAAAACTAAAAAATCATCTTCTGAAGCATTAGGCTCCTCTGAAGTCACTCTGTTGGCTCGAATCAAGCAATTGGAACGTCAGCTAGAAGACGAGCAGATTCGTTCTGAAGCGTATAGCAGAATGATTGATCTTGCAGAGCGAGATCTGAATATTCCAATCAGAAAAAAGTCCAATACCAAGTAATCCATGAGATTAAAGACGCCTATGCCAGGGTAAGCCTTGTGCGAGTGTGTCGATTACTTGGTATCACCCGTCAGTCTTATTACCAGCATTTCTGGCAACAGGAATCCACTAGCATAGAAGAAAGTATGGTCTTATCAGCGGTGGCATGTATCCGCAAAGATCATCGTGCTATGGGTGGCAGGAAACTCTATGAGCTGCTACAGCCTTTCCTTTTAGCCCACCAGATTAAGATGGGACGCGATGGGTTGTTTGATCTGTTAGCTGCTAATAACCTGCTAGTGAAGAAGAAACGTAGAAGATATATTACTACTTTTTCGAACCATTGGATGCGGAAATGGCCAAACCTTATCCGGCAGATGGAAGTTACCCGAATCAATCAATTATGGGTCAGTGACATTACTTACTGGAAAGTAGCAGGAACCTATTTATACATTAGTTTGATTACCGATGCCTATTCCCACAAGGTAGTAGGCTATCATTTAGCAAAGACATTAGAAAGTATCGAAACCATGAAAGCACTGCAAATGGCAATGAAAGAACTTCCAAGTCAATTATCAGCTTCGCTGATTCATCACTCTGACCGTGGAGCACAGTATTGTTCTGAGAATTATGTCAAGCTATTACAAGACAAAGGAATTGGAATCAGCATGACTGAAAATGGAGATCCCTTAGAAAATGCTATTGCTGAACGCATTAACGGTATATTAAAAGAAGAATACCTTAAACATTATCAAACCACCAATAAAGGTCAGGCCGACCAACAACTCCAACGGGCTGTCAGACTGTATAACGAACAGAGACCTCACTTCAGCATTGGTCTGCTGACACCAAATCTTGTACATTCTAAAAATCTCAAAACTGAAAAATTATGGAAGAACTATTATCACAAAAAACGTAAGATTGTAAACCTATTTCAGGACGATCTACAACCTGTAAATCAATAGCAGGATTATTTGTAAACCTGTAAACTTATTTTAGGACGATACATGCTTTGATAAGATCCCTCGCTGCGCTCGGGAAGACACCTTGGGAGGTCCCGGG
>CAZFQV010000184.1:0-5476 GCA_964521175.1 uncultured Sphingobacterium sp. | reverse complement strand
CCGTTTTATCAGAATGTTCATGACCGACTTTGAAGATACTACGGTTATGCGTCTGGCAAAACTTCAGTTGGTGAGAGGAGAATGGCGACGTTATAACGCTGAAAAAAATCCGTCCAAAGTTATTGTAGATCCTGATCTTATTAATCCGGGACTGGACAACTCTTCTATCGACGTAAGTACGGTGAATATTGAAGAGAATGGAAAGCGCTCGCCCATCCCTTATGTTGTGCCGCCGGGTATTGTCAGGGAGCAGGACCTGGCTAACTTCCGTGGCACCTCTCTTCAGAATGAACAATCACTTGCTATCCGGGTCAGAAATCTTCGCGATGGCTACGGACAGGCTTCGTTTAAAACGACTAATAACGATTTTCGCTCTTATCGGCGCCTGGAAATGTTCATTCATGCCGAAGGAGATCAACTCAGAGATAATGATATTAGTGCTTTCTTGAGAATAGGAACTGACAATCAGGACAATTATTACGATTACGAGATACCACTTAAGGTCACCAACCCCGGTTCAAGCGATCCCGCTTCTATATGGCCGGAACAAAATAAGCTGGATGTTGAGTTGAAGGTATTCCAACTTGCGAAAACCGCGAGAAATAACGCTGTCTTCAATGGCCATCCCTGGCCTATAAATAAGCCCTTCCTTTTTCAGGATGGGAGCAACAGGGTGATTATAAAGGGCCAACCAGACCTGAGTAAGGTGAGAGTATATATGCTCGGAGTGCGTAACCCGCTGAGGGCATCCGGTGGATCGAGCCAGGATGATGGGCTGGACAAGTCTGCAGAGGTATGGTTTAATGAATTGAGACTGACGGATTTTGATGAGCGCGGTGGTTGGGCAGCTACGGCCAGACTGAATGCCAAGCTCGCTGACTTCGCTGATATTACGGTATCTGGTAGTAAAAACAGCATAGGCTTTGGCTCTATCGATAAAAGGATTAGTGAACGCAGCCGTCAGGATGATGTATTTTATGATGTTTCTGGAAGTATGGAGCTAGGCAAGTTTTTCCCTGAACGCACCGGGATCAAAGTGCCGGTATTTATTAACGTATCCTCCCAGGTGGGCACACCTCAGTATGATCCTAGAAATCAGGACACAGAGTTCAAAACAATTCTGGAAAATTCGCCTAAATCACTGCGTGACTCGCTGCGTTTTATTACCGAAAGTCGCACCTCGCGTAAGAGTATTAATTTTACGAATGTGCGTAAAGTTAAGACTGACCCGGAGAGCAAGACTCATTTATGGGATATTGAGAATCTCAGCACAACCTATGCTTTTAACGAGTTTTCGCATCACGATTATATTAATCAAATTACAATTCAGAGAACTTATCGCGCCGGATTACAATACAATTATTCAAAGCAAGCCAAATTTATTACACCTTTTGAAAAGCTCATCCAATCCAGAAAGCTTTCGCTGATTCGCGATTTTAATTTCAGCCTTCTCCCTTCGATACTGAACTTCAGGATCGACGTGAACCGCTTATATTCAGAAAATACACTCCGCGATAATGATCCTAATAATTTTTTACCGATAAATACCAGCTTTAACAAAGACTTCCGTATGTCTAGACTGTACGGAATAAGCTGGAATTTAACTCGGTCTGTGCAGCTGGATTTTAATGCGACCAATTATTCAGTGATAGACGAACCAGAGGGCAGGATCAACGGACTTAAGCGGGATACTCTATGGGAGAACATGAAAAAGCTGGGACGTACCACTGATTACGGTCATACCTTAAATATCACCTATAACGTTCCTCTTAATAAAATCCCCGGTCTCGACTGGTTTAGTCTGGCTACCCGTTACGGTGCTGGATTTAACTGGCA
Organism: uncultured Sphingobacterium sp.; assembly: GCA_964521175.1. Lineage (GTDB taxonomy): Bacteria > Bacteroidota > Bacteroidia > Sphingobacteriales > Sphingobacteriaceae > Daejeonella. Next base: position 3,640 of record CAZFQV010000184.1, on the reverse strand, counting down.
GACCGAACCCCTGCTTACCCTGCGTAATCCCTTGATTAATATTGGTAATACCATCCAGAATTCGCGTACTGTGCAGATCAATCCTACATTGAATCTGGTAGCCCTTTATAATAAATTCGGGTTTGTACGTGCGGCGAGCAGGGCAGAGAACGGAGCCGGAAGATTTTTCGTAAATCTTCTTACTGGCATTAAGAATGTTAGCGGTGCCTACACCAAGACGGAAGGAACTTTTGTGCCTGGCTATCTTCCTGCTACCAATTTCCTGGGGCAAGATCTCGACGCAAATGCGCCTGGCTATGATTTTTTATTTGGTAGCCAAAAGGATATCCGGCAGCGCGCTTTGGCGAATGGTTGGCTGACACGTGACTCGTTGCAAAATCAATTGTATATAAATACCTATAAGGAAGACATGAATATACGGGGTATCCTTGAGCCGTTTCGTGACATGAGGATCGAACTCACTGCCCTTCGGAGCCGGAGTTTTAATTATTCAACCAACTTCAAGTTCCTGCCTTCTGAAAACGACTTTGAGAATTTGAGTCCTGTAACAACCGGCGACTACAGTGTTTCTTATTTCTCATTGAAAACAGCTTTTGACCGGGAAAATAAGGGCAATAATGCTTCCAGTCTTTTTCAACGATTTGAAGAGAATCGGAAGATTATTTCCCAACGGCTGGGGGCCGCCAATCCAAACTCCAATGGCACCGCCGGAGGCTATGCCGACGGTTATAATAAAAATTCACAGGATGTTTTAATTGCCGCATTCATCGCGGCCTATACTGGAAAAGATGCGAACAGCGTTTCGCTTGCCCGATTCCCCAAGTTACCGATTCCGAACTGGAGGATTACGTATAATGGATTGAGTAAGTTTAATTTTTTCAACGATATTTTCACCTCCATCGACCTTAATCATGGCTATCGGTCTACCTACAGCATAAATGGCTTTAATTCGTTGGTCAGATACGAAGAGACGAACGGGGCGGTGAGTGTCAGGGATGCCAGCGATAATTTCCTGCCATATTACCAGTTTTCGCAAGTAACACTATTTGAGCAGTTTGTACCGCTCCTGGGCGTAGATGTCAGGCTTAAGAATAATATGACTATCAATATGGAGTATCGCAAGACAAGGGCGCTGAGCTTTAGTCTTTCCAATAGTCAGCTGGCCCAGCAAAAAGAGGATGGTGCTGTATTCGGAATGGGTTATAGAACCACAAACTTTCGTTTCCCCTTCGGCTTATTCAAAGGCCTGAAGATGGACAACGATATGAACTTTAAGATTGATCTCGCCCTAAGTGATCGTAAGCTGGTAATTTACCGGGCTGATGTGGAGGATGCTGAGGTTTCAGCGGGTACACAGAATATCACCATCCGTCCCTCGGTTGACTATGTGTTGAATCAGAGATTTACCCTGCGCTTATTCTACGACGGCAATATTACCAAACCATATACCTCGCAAACCTTTAACACCGCTTTCAGTAATTTTGGGGTGAACCTGCGATTTACTTTATAGAATTTAACGAGGGTGTCTAAAAAGCTTCTTTTTACCGCAAAGTTTGCTAAGAAGACACAAAGTTCGCCAAGAGCAAATAGTTTAATAACAGCCTATGCGTGCTTTGCGAACGTCTTTGGGAACTTTGCGGTTGGTAAAACCCGAACTTTTCAGACAGCAGCGTTTTGCGCCTGTCAGCGTTTGTTAAACACTTTTGGAAGTATGCCCTACTTAAAGTATTTTTGACCACTAAAAAACTAAACAATATGAACTTTCCTGAGGGATTAAAATACACGAAAGACCATGAATGGGTACGCGTGGAAGGCAGCATCGCATACATCGGGATCACAGAGTTTGCACAACATGAACTAGGCGATATCGTTTATGTGGATATTAATACGCTGGATAAGGATGTCAATCAGGAAGATATTTTCGGCACCGTTGAAGCTGTTAAAACCGTTTCAGATCTGTTTATGCCAATCCAGGGGAAAGTCATTGAAATAAATGCCAGGCTTGATGCTAATCCGGAGCTGGTAAATACCGATCCCTATGGTGAGGGCTGGATGGTCAGGGTCGCGATGGCTGATGCGAAACAGGCAGGAGAGCTTTTGTCTGCAGCAGATTACAAGGCATTGGTAGGAGCCTGATGTTAAAGGCCATACGATATCAATATCTGGCCATCCTTTGGGCAGTATTTGTTGTCGTGATGTGTGAGATGCCGTCTATAGGCAGCCTCGTAGGGGATAGTACTTTTTTTGCTGGATTTGATAAACTCGTCCACACCGGCTTCTTTTTCGTACTCACGGTCTTATTGTTCTACGGAAAGATCATGGAGCAAAAAAGCTACTCATACCGGCCTCTGACTATTCTGAAGATACTGTTAATTACACTTTTTCTCGGAGTATTTATCGAGATCTTACAATGGAAGATCTTTACCTATCGCTCTGCCGAATGGTGGGATCTCTTTGCCGACATGGTGGGAGTCGGTATGGGCGTCTTCAGTTATATATTTTTGCATCGCCGCAGTTTCAATAAAAAGTTATAATGGGATCATCGTCTTCGTCCAGGCACTAGGCTTGAGCTCATGTAATGTCTTCAAAGAGAGCTGGAGCTGTAAATGTCCTGAATTTGCCCAGATCTGCGCAATAAGTAGTCCCTCTTTTTTTACATTTTTTTTACGGGAACCTTATTTGGAATTAATACAAATAAGAACTACTTTTGACAAGATTTAAACCGATATGAAACTTTCGCAATTAATGCCAGGCCAGTCAGGAATTATTAAGGAGTTTACTGATCTTGAGATGTCAATAAAATTGATGGAGATGGGTTGTCTTCCCGGAGAACCGATTCTTGTGGAACGTATTGCACCTCTTGGCGATCCAATGGCTATCACCGTATCGGGTTACCAGCTGAGTCTAAGGAAGCGGGAAGCATCGACCATCATAATGCGATAATAAGTGGGGGGTCAATTAAATGTTGCCCTTGTTGGTAATCCAAACTCAGGAAAATCTACACTTTTCAATCTTTTAACCGGTTTAAACCAGAAGATAGGTAATTTTCCTGGCGTAACGGTTGAGCGGAAAGTTGGTTTTTCGAAATTGCCTGACAACCGTTCAGCGCGGATTATTGATCTTCCCGGTACCTATAGTTTTTATCCGAAAAGCAGGGATGAGCGGATCGTCATGGAAACGCTTATTGACCACAGCAGTCCTGAGTATCCCGATCTGATTATATTTGTCGCTGACGCAACTAATCTCAAGCGCAATCTTCTTCTTTTCTCTCAGATAGCAGACATTCGCATACCGATGATCCTGGTGTTAAATATGATGGATCTGGCGAAGCAATCAGATATTACGATCGACGTCGACGGGCTCGCCAAAAGACTAGGAGTCCGGGTGGTTCCCATTTCGGCGAGAAAGTCCGAAGGGATAGACGAGTTGAAGTTAGCAGTAAGCCATAGTGGTTCGATAGCTCTTCAGCGTCCTTCTATCGATATCCTGGCACTGGCTCCCGGTTTTGTTGAAAAAATTCAGGCAGAATTAAAGATCGAGCGCCCATATATCGCTCTTCAATATGCGCACCAGCATGAGCAGCTGTCTTTCTTATCCGGAGAAGAACATCGGAAGATAGAAGGAATAAAAGAGGAGTTTG
>CAZFQV010000183.1:0-5482 GCA_964521175.1 uncultured Sphingobacterium sp. | reverse complement strand
GATCTTACCATAATATGCCCGCAATTACCGCATGCAGGCGCATCAGACTGTCCGCCTCCGGAGATATCCAATACGGGTTTCAATTTCATCCCGGTATTCTTAGCGGAAGCTTCGGTCTTAGGTGCATCAGAAAAGGTATTGCTGGTATCGGTATTCTGGTCTTCATCAAGCATCTGAGGGTTACCCAATACGGCTTTCTGTTCAGTCATTACGTGTATCAGGTCGGTGCGGCCAAGATATTCATAGCCCAGCATCCTAAAGATATAGTCGATTATCGATGTTGCACTTTTTATATTATCATGCCCACTCACCATCCCAGAGGGTTCGAAGCGGGTAAACGTAAATTTATCGACAAATTCTTCCAGAGGCACCCCATATTGTAATCCCACAGAAACCGCAATGGCGAAGCAGTTCATGAGTGAGCGGAAGGTGGCGCCTTCTTTATGCATATCCACAAAAATCTCCCCTAGTGTGCCGTCTTCATACTCTCCTGTACGCACAAATATGGTCTGGCCGCCAACGGCTGCCTTCTGGGTGAAGCCGCCTCTTTTGCTCGGCAGATTCTTACGCTCTACTACCGACGAAAGCTGACGCTTAAAGGTGGTATCTGTAGAACGTTCCAGAATGGCTCTGGCTGCTTCCAAGACCTGATCGGCTGTAAGATCACTCAATTTCACATTGGCTGCCTCACCTAGCACTTCTTCTACAGAATCAAGCTTATCTTCTTTGCTGTCGGATGATTTGGTAGATAAAGGCTGTGACAGTTTACACCCATCACGATAAAGAGCATTGGCTTTAAGCGCCAGCTTCCAGGACAGCTCATAGCAATCTTTAATCTCTTCAACGGTAGCCTCATTGGGCAGGTTGATGGTTTTAGAAATCGCACCTGAAAGAAAAGGCTGAGCAGCGGCCATCATCTTAATATGGCCATGTGCATGAATAAATCTTTCACCCTTCTGACCGCATTTATTTGCGCAGTCAAATACAGAATAGTGCTCTTTTTTTAGATAGGGCGCTCCTTCAATGGTCATCGCCCCACAGATATATTCATTCGCATCGGCAATTTGCTGACGATTAAAGCCTATTGCACGAAGTAAATTGAAATCAGGAGAAGAATATTGCTCAGATTTAAACCCTAAACGGTTAAGACATTCCTCGCCCAGATTCCATTGATTAAATACAAAGCCAATCTCGAATGCACCAAGTAAGGATTTATCCACCTTTTCAAGTTCGTCCTGGGTAAAGCCCTTAGCAGCAAGGCTATCGAAATTGATATGAGGCGCCCCTTTCAGGGTAGCCGTACCTTTGGCATAATTCACAATACTTTCAATCTCATGCTCTTTGTAGCCCAGGTTACGTAAGGCTCCAGGAACACCCTGATTAATGATCTTGAAATAACCTCCACCAGACAGCTTTTTAAATTTTACCAGCGCAAAGTCTGGCTCAATACCGGTGGTATCACAATCCATTACCAGTCCTATTGTTCCTGTAGGTGCGATTACTGTCGTTTGAGCATTGCGATAGCCATACTTTTCTCCAAGCTCCAGCGCCTTATCCCAGGCATTGCATGCTGCTGCCAGCAAATAATCGGGACAGTGTTTAGGATCGAGTCCTTTTGGTGCTATTTCAAGACCTTCATAAGAATCATTATTATAAGCCGCATAGCGATGATTACGCATTACGCGAAGCATATGTTTGCTATTCTCTTTATATTTTTTGAAGGTTCCCAGCTCGCGGGCCATTTCAGCGGACGTTGCATATGCTGTACCGGTCATCACCGCAGTAATAGCTCCGCCTATGGCGCGAGCCTTATCACTGTCATATGGAATACCCGCAACCATCAATATCGATCCGAGATTAGCATATCCCAAACCCAGGGTACGGTAGTCATAAGACAGACGGGCAACTTCCTTTGAAGGAAATTGAGCCATCAATACCGAAATTTCCAGTACCACTGTCCAGATTCTGCAGGCATGCTCAAACCCTTTCACATCAAATGCTAAAGTATTAGGATCGAAGAAATGAGTCAGGTTAATAGACGCCAGGTTACATGCTGTATTATCCAGGAACATGTACTCAGAGCATGGGTTGGAGGCATTAATACGCCCCCCTTCAGGGCATGTATGCCATTCGTTAATGGTGGTATCATACTGCATACCCGGATCGGCGCATGCCCATGCTGCAAACGAGATATCATTCCACAACTTTTCGGCAGAGATAGATTTGACGGTCTTACCATTCATTCTTCCGATAAGATCCCAGTTTTCTCCGTTTTCTAACGCATGGAAAAAAGAGTTAGGCACCCGAACAGAGTTATTAGAATTCTGGCCGGACACGGTACGGTATGCCTCTCCTTCGTAATCTGAAGAATAGCCCGCAGCGATCAGGGCAGCTACCTTCTTTTCTTCCTCCACTTTCCAGTTAACAAAACCTTCAATTTCCGGATGGTCAAGATCCAGGCAAACCATTTTCGCAGCGCGTCTGGTAGTTCCACCTGATTTGATTGCTCCCGCAGCGCGATCGCCGATTTTCAGAAAAGACATTAAGCCAGAGGAATATCCTCCGCCGGAAAGCTTCTCGCTCTCACCGCGGATAGCCGAAAAGTTAGTCCCTACCCCTGATCCATATTTAAAGATTCTGGCTTCCCGAACCCAAAGATCCATAATACCGCCCTCATTGACCAGATCATCATTTACAGAAAGGATAAAACATGCATGGGGCTGCGGACGTTCATATGCTGAAGTAGATTTCTCCAGTTTATCTGTTTCCGGATTAACAAAATAATGGCCCTGCGGCTTTCCTGTTATGCCATAAGAGCTATGCAAACCGGTGTTAAACCATTGAGGTGAGTTTGGTGCGGCAAGCTGGCCTACTATGGTATAAACCAACTCGTCATAAAATACAGAAGCGTCTTCTTTACTGGCAAAATAATTATAGCGCTCCCCCCAGGTTCTCCAGCAGTTGGCCATACGATGAGCCACCTGCCTGATGCTGGTCTCAGACGAGGTAGATCCATCGGGCTGAGGAACTCCCGCTTTACGGAAATATTTTTGTGCAAGTATATCTGTAGCGACCTGACTCCAGCTGGAAGGAACTTCCACATTCTTCATTTCGAACACAGCATCCCCGGAAGGGTTGCGAATAACTGATGTGCGCTTTTCATAAGTGAACAGATCATATACGTCTGTTCCTGTCTTAGTGAAATAACGCTGGAAGCCAAGTCCTTTTGCGGTGGTGTTTGAAGATGTTTTTGCCATAGTCAGTTTATTTTGTAATTGGATGATTCGACTTGCTGTTGGAAGCGAGCGACTTACCCTCAAAAAAATGTTTGGGGGTTTTTAACCAAATCTATTAGTTATGAAATGCTTTCCGAATCAGAGTTTTCCACAGCTTGTGAGCCTGAGCGCGTACCCGCACTCAATGTATGAACAATCGATTGATTTACATGGTTTTACCTTTGTGGAAAACTCAAAAAATGATCAGGATTTGGCTTGATGAAGGTGTCGCTAAAAAGATGGATGAACCGGCTATGCCTGCTTATCTGTACTGTATTTAAAAGATCTTATTCGATAACAGTAACTTTGATCATATTGGTTTTCCCTTTATTCTCTATAGGGATTGCCGCGGTATTTATTATAATTCCTCCAGCTCCGATCAGCTTTTCGGATTTCAATATCTGATTAACGTCGTGAATGGTTTTGTCTGTACTCTCAAACTTATTATAATAGAATCCTCTGACTCCCCAAACCAGGCTTAGGGTATTCAGCAGCTTAACATTTCCTGTAAAGATAAAAATGCCTGCTTTCGGACGGTAGCTGGAAATTTCAAATGCTGTATATCCGGAGGAAGTCATGGAAACTATTCCTGCCGCACGAGTCTTGGCAGCAAGGAATACCGCCGATTCGCATACGGCATCGCCTAAATAAGTGGATAAGCTTTCGTTTAAGACTTTCGGTTTGCTGTAAGGATAATCCGTTTCTTCAACATTTCTAACCACTTTCTGCATGGTTTCAATTACAATGAGTGGATACTCACCTACTGAAGTCTCCCCGCTCAGCATCACCGCATCGGCACCATCGAGCACGGAATTAGCCACATCATTCACTTCAGCACGGGTTGGGCGTGGTGAAGTAATCATACTTTCCAGCATCTGGGTAGCCACAATGACCGGCTTGGACGCCACGCGACATTTGTCGGCTATCATCTTCTGCAGCATAGGTACCTGCTCCATAGGCATTTCCACGCCGAGGTCGCCCCGGGCCACCATTACTGCATCAGTTGCATCTATAATTTCATCAATATTATCTATCGCTTCCGGCTTTTCAATCTTGGCCACAACCCGCGCCGAATTGCCACTTCTGCCTATAATCCTTTTCAGCTCAATGATGTCCTCGGCTGATCGCACAAAAGATAAACCGATCCATTCTACGTCATTCTTCAGTGCAAAGTCCAGGTTATTCAGGTCTTCCTCCGTCAGGCTGGGTATAGACACCTTGGTATTAGGTAAATTAACTCCTTTACGGGAAGTAAGTACTCCGCCATACATCACCTCACACTGCACGGTATCACGATGATTCGTATTAAGTACCCTCATCTGAATTTTGCCATCATCCAGCAGAATGACCTCGCCTGCCCGAACATCCTGAGGAAAGGTTTGATAAGTAATGTAAATTTGTTTGTCATCTCCAACCATTTCTTTGGTCGTGATTTCAATCTTTTGCCCTCCTACCAGGTTTACTCCCCCCTCCTTTACCAGGCCGATACGGATCTTTGGCCCCTGCAAATCGGCTAAAATTCCAACGTTAGTCTTATACTTTTTATTTATATCACGGATTATATTAATCATTTTCTGATGTTCGTGCTGTCCGCCGTGAGAAAAATTCAGTCTGCACACATCAACACCCGCCTTAATCATACTCAGCAGCACTTCTCTACTAGAAGATGCTGGTCCTAGCGTAGCCACAATTTTAGTTCTGTTATGAACCGCTTTCATCTATATCTTGTTTAAATTGAATTATTCGAATATATCGTGTAAGAATGACACTTTCAGGGAGCTAAAGTATGAGATTTTCTTTGGATTTCAGCTTTTTAGGGTCAACTTCGGCAGCAACCAATACCTCCGGAATCTTATTTAAACCACTAATAATACGCCTTAGATCATCCTCATCGATATAGTTATGTATAAGCACGAAGAAATCTACCTTATTCATTTCAGGTATCAAAAGCCTTTCGCTACCTTTATTAGCCAGAATATAAAACTCGGTTTCAGATTGAGCAGTCCCGTAAAAATATCTACTGAAGAAATAGTCCTCACCAGAATCAAATAAAGCCAGATCTGAAATTTTGGAGAAATTTGTATCTAATTGTTTGTTAACCTTGTGACAAAAGGTATAATCCTTTAATTGTGAGGTTATCGCGATCAACACAAAATCAAGGTCCAGTTCAAGTTTTAAAGTAGTTCTATTCAATGTCATTTTAAAAT
>CAZFQV010000182.1:0-5492 GCA_964521175.1 uncultured Sphingobacterium sp. | reverse complement strand
ATGAGCCTCCTTATAATCGTCCATAACCTTCGACTTCACGAAGGTTCCCGGACTGATACTGATCCCCAGTTCCTTTATCTGCCGCAGCGAATAAGGTCCCTGCGGTTTTCCATTAACAACTACCAGATACTCTTCCATGGGCAAAGGGGACTGTCTAAAAAGTGCGGAGGCAATTAACCGCAGAGTTCGCAAAGGCTTTCGCGAAGAACGCAATGGGTTGTTATTGAGTCATTTACTCTTTGCGAACTTTGAGTCTTCCTAGCGTTCTCTGCGGCAAAAAGAAGCTTCTTAGACATCTCCTTTACAAATATATCTAATACTTAATACTTCCCGACTTCGAATGATGAAAGTCCGCCTTTTAGACTGATAAACACCTTATTGGTAGCCGCATCATAATTCGGTGTCTTATATGAACCGTCACTTTGCTTAATAAAGCCTGGAAAGTCTTTCGATGACAGGCCACTATCTACCACAATATGGGAGCCCGAGCTCTCCGGAACCTCTATTCTAACACTGGCCACCCCGGCTTCGACCATCACATCGGTCAGCGGCTCTTTAGAGCCGATCTTCGCAGAAAACGATGCTGCTCCTCCCTTAAATTTGATCACACGTACTTTGAAATCGCTAAGGTCAAAATCCGTTTCACCGGCACCCATGTTAATATTGATGGTCCAAAGGGGTGAAGTGTTCAGATAGAAGCGGGTCTCGTTCGATTCAATATCATTAAGATTATAGCTACGATCTTTCTTATCCCTCCTCTTGAAATTCAAAATATCGGTTGAATCAACAGTAACCTTATCTAATGAATATCCTCCATAGACCTCATTAACATCAGCCCGAAACAGATCAACGCTGCTACCTTTAAGTTCAAATGCTGTGGCTCCGCCTTCGATATTTAATATCGCCATTTTCGATCCGGTATATGGTTCTGAAAAAGTGACCTTTGTATTATTTCGCCCACTATCGCCCCGGTGATTCTTGTCAACCCTAAATTGTAACCTTCCACGATTAGCGCTTGTCCTGGAGCCCTGATATCCGATAAACAATAGCGTGACAACGGTAATTACGGTGATAAGCAGGGAACCGATAGTTCTGTTCGTGAAGCGGCTAAAGAGCATATTGGCACCGATCAGTATAAAAATGACAGGCCAGAAACGCCATATGGAACCCCAATAAAAATTAATTACATCAAAGTTATCGAGTAGAAAGACGCTTCCCACGAAGATAAAAATCAGCCCCCAAACTATTTTTTCAGTCTTCATATCTTATCTTCTTGATCTGTGTCACCTATGTTCTCTTCGTTATTTGTCGGAGGCACTTTTCCATTGTTCTCTTCGGATCTCCAGTCCGCCTGCTTTTCTCTCGGCCTATCTTTGCACGACTTTCTATTTGCACTTAAAATCATCGAAATGCCGGGTATGATAAATACCAAAGGCCATAGCTTAGACAAGTCGAACCAATACGGAATAAAATTAAATTCGTCGAGCAGGAAAAAAGTCCCGAAAATAATAAATAATAAACCTGCCACTATGCGACCCCCGCCCCGTGACCGACGGCGACTGCGCGGATAGTGTTCATCCACGTGTGGCTGCTCTGTCGTAGCTCCAGAGACTTTATAATCCGCAGTATACTGTCCGTAATTATCCCGATAGGTGGCCGATGGTACGGCGATCCACAAAATAATATAGGCTAATACGCCTGACATACCTGCAAAAACCGCCAGCACAAATACGATGCGGACCCAGGTTACGTCGACATCAAAATAATCAGCTAAGCCTGCGCATACCCCGGCTATCATTTTTTCCTGCTGGTTCCGCTTCAATTTCTTTTCCATATGAATTAATATCTTTTAATTTCAGATCAACCTTTCTAATTGATTGACGGATCAAAACTATGGCTTACATAGACTCCCAGGAATAACTTTTAGGTAGGGTATATCATGTTCTCGGTAAACGATATTAATATATCGGTAAAAATTCCCAGTCAGTCGAGTCACAGTTCGCCTTTTTGAGGTCTCACTATTATTTCGTCTACGTTTGCTCCTGCACTCATCGCTAAACAGCTACCTATAGCCCTGGCAATGTCCTCTGCAGCCACCAGACGTCCGGGAGGGATATCTGAGCCGGCCCAGGACGACGTGAAGGTGGATCCGGGCAAGATGGCAGTAACGCTTACGCCGGTATCCTGTAGCTCTTCGCGTAAGATTTTCGTCAGACTGAGTAAAGCGGCTTTACTAATGCTATAAGATGCCGCGGTTTTAACTGGCTTAATACTAGCTACCGAGCAGATGTTGAAAATATGTCCTTCCCCTCGGCTAACCATGCCTGGCACAATAGCTTCAGCAAATCGGTAAGGCGCAAACAGATTTACTTTCATATGCCTTTCGATTGTGTCTTCTTTTTCATTTAAAAATGAACCAGGAATAAATAATCCCGCATTATTGACAAGGACATCCACGGTATTGAGATTTTGTAAAGCGAAATCTGCGAAAGCATTCACATCCCTCGTATTTTCAAGGTCGGCAGACATTCCAAAAAACGACTGTGATGGAAATTGCTTCCTGAGTTCTGAAATAAATTTTTGTACCTCTGGTTCTTTTCTGGCACACAAAGCGATATTATAATTGTTAGCAGCAAGATACATGACTGTCGCTCTGCCCATCCCTTTGGTTCCACCTGTTATAATAGCATTCATATGCTAAAATAATAAAAATCATCGGTCAAGCACGGCTAAGTTTAATCATATTTGCATAATATAATTTACACAGTGTCTCCTTTTAAGGGATAATAATTTTATATTATTATTGTATAACGTTAAATAAAAATACTGCTGATGATATTTCACCCCCTTGGTAAGTACATATTATTATTAAAGGCCGTATTCCGGAAACCCGAGAAATGGAATATCTACCGAAAGGAGATTTTTCATGAGATGGCTTCTATTGGTGTTGGCTCACTGGGTATTGTTGCCATCATTTCCGTATTTCTGGGCGCTGTAACAACAGTTCAGACGGCGTTTCAACTGGTCAGTGATTTTATTCCGCGATCTGTTATCGGAATGATCATCCGCGATTCATCCGTCCTTGAACTTAGTCCTACTATTTCTGCGATTGTTTTGGCGGGCAAAGTGGGGTCTAGTATCTCATCTCAAATCGGTACCATGCGAGTCACTGAACAAATTGATGCGCTGGAAATTATGGGTATCAATTCACCGGGATATCTTATCCTTCCAAAGATTATCGGCGCTGTTACCACCATACCTTTACTGGTCATCATTTCTATCGCACTGAGTATTTTCGGAGGGTACCTTGCTGGCACTTTATCCGGAGCAGTAACTGCTCAGGATTACATCACCGGTATCACGACTGATTTTATTCCTTTTACTTTTACGGTATCAATGGTCAAGGCTGTTATTTTTGCATTTATTATCACTACCGTATCAGCATACCAAGGCTTCTATACCACGGGAGGGGCACTCGAAGTAGGACAGTCCAGCACCAGGGCGGTCGTTATAAGTTGTATTGCAATTCTATTCGCTGATTATGTTATCGCCCAATTGCTCCTATGATAGAAGTTAAAAATATACACAAAACGTTTGGGAACAACCATGTGCTCAATGACATAACTGCTGATTTCAAAGAAGGAATATGTAACCTGATCATCGGCGGTTCTGGTTCAGGGAAAACTACATTACTGAAATGCATGGTCGGTTTACATGAACCGGAGCAAGGTTCCGTCATTTATGATGGCCGTGACTTCACGAGGATGAACTTCGAAACGCGCATCGATATTCGCACCGAAATCGGAATGCTATTTCAGGGATCTGCACTGTTCGATTCTATGAATGTGGAAGAAAATATCATGTTTCCCTTGAATATGTTTACCGATCAGCCTAAGAAAGAAAAGCTCGAGCGTGTTAACTTCTGCCTGGAACGGGTTAACCTTGCCGGTCAGAATAAGCTATACCCTGCCGAGCTTTCGGGAGGGATGAAAAAAAGAGTAGGTATCGCCAGGGCTATTGCCATGAATCCTAAATACTTGTTCGTGGATGAGCCCAATTCCGGGTTGGATCCAAAAACCTCGATAGTTATTGACGATCTTATCCAGGAACTCACGGTGGAATATAAAACCACAACCGTTGTGGTAACTCACGACATGAATTCAGTGATGGGTATTGGTGAGAATATTATCTTTTTGTACAACGGTCAGAAATGGTGGGAGGGATCCAATAAAGAGATCTCAAATACAGACAATGAGGAATTAAATAATTTCGTGTTTGCGAGTAAATTCATGCGCGCCCTTCAAAAAAAGAAATAATTGTTAAGAAGCAGGGCCTGTCCGTTTATTATAGTTAATACAATTAATCAAGAATGATCCAACTCCTGACTCCCGCCAACTGGGAAGATTATGAACTTATCGACTGTGGAAATTTCGAAAAGCTAGAACGTTTTGGGCCTGTCATTCTCATTCGTCCGGAACCGCAGGCAGTATGGACAAAGGGTCTTGCTGAAAGTGAGTGGACAAAACTCCACCATATTCGATTTAAAGGGCGCTCAACCACGTCCGGAGAATGGGTTAAAAAAGATCCTAAAACACCCGACCGCTGGCATATTCGGTATCAGTATGAAGACATAAGCCTTAGGTTCAGGCTGGCTCTCACCTCGTTCAAGCACCTAGGTATCTTCCCTGAACAGGCAGTCAACTGGGATTACATTATAAGGTGCATCCGGAATTTTAAAACTACACAAGCCAGAGTTCTGAACTTGTTCGCCTATACTGGCGGAGCCTCCCTGGCAGCGCGAGCAGCCGGCGCTGAAACAACTCACGTCGATTCCATCAAACAGGTAATCAGCTGGGCCAATGAGAATCAGAGTCTTTCCGGATTGGATAATATCCGCTGGACTGTAGAAGACGCACTGAAATTCGTCAAAAAAGAAGTGAAAAGGGGTAAGAAATATAATGGTATTATACTTGATCCTCCAGCCTATGGACACGGGCCCAATGGTGAAAAATGGAAGCTGGAAGATCAGATCATGGAAATGATGCAGGACGTAGTGAAGCTGCTCGATGAAGAAGAGCATTTTTTAATTCTTAATACCTATTCTTTAGGCTTTTCCTCGGTTATTGTGAATAATCTAATCCGTTCATCCTTTCCGTCTGTCAGTGGGCTCGATACCGGCGAACTGTATTTACAGGCTGCAGCAGGCTCTAAGTTACCCCTCGGCGTATATGGTAAATTCTGTAAAACAAAAGACTGATAATAAATTGAAATTCTTTTGTTTATCACAAAGACATGACCTATTTTACACTTCTAACCAATACTAAACACGGGTACATTTCAGGGATACCTGAAATATATGAAAATATGAAAATAAAACAATTGATCTCAACGCTATCCGCTATTGTCTGGATGGTTTTTTTTACGAATTGTGCAGACTCTGCAAGTAAAACGAATGCGACAACTGCGAATACTGATAGTACCACTGCCGCAAC
>CAZFQV010000181.1:1028-5549 GCA_964521175.1 uncultured Sphingobacterium sp. | reverse complement strand
TTTTTTCCGGAAGAGTGCAAAGTTAAGAAATCCATTAACACCAAATCCCCTGGCTCAGACAAGGGGGCCACGATACCGAATTCTTCAAGAAGCTGAGCTTCATTTTCTATCCTCATTCCGTATGCTCCTGGCCGGTCAATCCCATCCGGGTCTTTTAAGAAAGATCTCCTTAAACCATTTATATGTGATTTCGGGCATATTTGTACCGGGCCTAAGTCCTCAACTATTTCTACAAGTGGACTCCAAAACACTACACCATCTAAGCTTCGTAGTTGGTCTCTATATTCATAATGCCACAAGGACCTGAATTTTTCCTCACGCGGATTATCTACCCTAATTCCATATCCTGCAGCTGCTATACCTGGCAGATCGGTCTCCCTTAGCCTAGCCATAAGTTCCTCATTCCGTACATTCGTTACAAGCCTTAGAAAGGCTGGGATCTGTTTCACCGCATCGTAGACTTCGCCCCCGTATGCTCTATTTACAGAAATTAATTCTTGATATCCCTGATCAAATGTCTGAGCTGAAAATGGCATTTGATCAACCGCAATATTATACTTTTTCAATAAGATCCCGATGATTTTCCAGATACCGTACTGAATGGGTTTAATATCCCTTTCAGAATCATAAAATCCTTTAATCACCAAAAACCCTTCTCTATTGAACTCCTGAATCTGCTCTGAAGATATTGTCATAGTTATACTTTGTATTATTTATGAATAAATCTAAATAACGTTTCCGCCACCCTTGTAGCATCTTCAATAGAAATATCATGATGACTGGGGAGATTAACTCCCCTGTCGTGTATATTATATGATACAATATTTTCGGGCTTCAATTTAAACATTGGCAATGAAGAAAGAGGATAAAAAAATGGTCTACTGTCAATATTATGCTCTTTCATAAAAATAAAAAGCCTTTCCCTATTGAAGTTCACATCCTCGTCAACAACGATCGTGGGCATCCAGTAACTATTTTTGGTGCCTGGGTACTCCGGATTCACTTTTGCGGGGAAATCAGATAATAAATCTCTATACCATTTAAATATAAGCCTTTTCTTATCAATAAGCTCGTCGGCCCGTTCAATTTGTGCACAACCCATGGCCGCCTGGAGGTTACTCATCTTATATTTATACCCATAATTTTCCATCCAGAACGTCTTTCCAATTTTAGGATCTCGGCCATGATCATTCAATATCTTGGCACGTTCATAAACATCTGGTCGGTTCGTTACCAGCATTCCACCTTCACCTGTGGCAATAGTTTTTGTTCCGTGGAATGAAAAAACACCAGCATCCGCAATACTACCAGCCTTTCTCCCATTTATCTCTGAACCCAAGCCCTCTGCAGCATCTTCTAAAACGACAAGCTTACGTCGTGTTGCTATATCCATTATCGCATCCATATCCACGAGATTGCCGTAAACATGAACCACAATTATGGCTTTAGTTTTAGATGTGATGGCTGCTTCAACTTTTAAAGGATCAATGCACCATGTATCTGGTAGAACATCGACCATGACTGGCGTAGCACCAATATATAAAACGGGCTCAACAGATGCAATCCAGGTGATATCAGGGATGATCACTTCATCCCCCGCCTCTACGCCTAAGGCCATCAATGCCAAATGTATAGCTCCGGTACAGGATGATGTTGCTAAAGCAAAATCATTCCCCTGGAATTCTGCAAATTGCATTTCAAAGCGGTTAATATATTCATAGCACTTGGGGCCCCATCCATTCCGAATCGCGTCGTTGACATACTCAATTTCCAGCTCGGTAATAGAAGGTTTAGTAATTACAATTCTCTCTGGTAACAACTGATTTTCCATTGCTTATTTAATAATTGCCACTTCGGGTATCGCAACTACAAATTGTCCACCCCAGTCGTTGATATAATCCAATTGTACAATGATTTCGTCTTTTATGTTCCACGGCAAAATTAAGATAAAATCTGGTTTTTCAGCTTTCAATTGGCCTTCATTAACAACCGGAATATGGCTTGCCGGCAAATATTTATTTTGCTTATGAGGATTAGCATCAACGACGAAATCGATCAGGTCATGCTTGATCCCACAATAATTCAATAGTGTATTTCCTTTTGCTGCTGCACCATACCCTACAACCGTTTTCCCCGCTTTTTTCTGTTCTAATAGAAAGGCTAAGAGATCAATTTTTATCTGTTCTGCACGCTTTTGAAATCCCGTGTAATATTCAGAAGTCGTAACGCCTTTCTTGACTTCTTTTTCGAATAAAGAACTGGCATTTTGAGTAGTCTCTTTCGACAAATCATTCGCGTGTTTCCCGTAAACTCTTAATGAACCTCCATGTGTAGGGATCTCTTCCACATCGAATATCTCTAAACCGTGGGATTCGAAAACTCTTTTTACCGTATAAAAGGAAAGATAAGAGAAATGTTCATGATAAATGGTATCAAATTGATTATTCTCCACGAGTTGGACCAAGTGAGGAAACTCCATTGTAATCACTCCTCTATCATTCAACATGATCTTCATTCCAGCTACAAAATCATTAATATCCGGTACGTGGGCTAACACATTATTCCCCAAAAGCAAATCAGCTTTTTTACCCTGACTGACCAGCTTATTTGCCAATTCAACACCAAAAAATTCTGTAATAGTCGGAACACCTTTTTGAACGGCAACCTCTGCCGTATTTTTAGTCGGCTCAATTCCGAGCACAGGAATTTGCCTCTCATTGAAGTATTGCAATAGATATCCGTCATTTGAAGCAATTTCGACCACGAGTGATGAGGTGTTGAATTTAAAACGGTTGACCATCAGATCGGCATAGGCCTTGCTGTGTGCTAGCCAGCTTGTCGAATAAGAAGAAAAATAAACATAGTCACCATTAAATATAGCGTCGGACTTTTTGTACTCATCAATCTGTACTAACTTACAGTCGTCACATACGAATACTTTTAGCGGATAAAACATTTCTGGCTCATTTAATTGTTCCTGAGTTAAAAACGAATTAGATGCTGGTGAATTTATTAAATCAATAAATACGCGTTCAAGAGCGGCATTACAAAATCTACAATGCATTATTTAATATTTATGCCTTCAAAATCAATGTTAATAAAAGGATGTTGCTCATCGCGATCTGAAATCTCTGTAATATCCAAAGGCCAGTTTATATTAAGTAGTTCGTCACGATAATTTAGCCCGGCCTCAAAGTCCGGCTGGTATATTTCAGAGTGGCAATATATTAATTCCGCGTCGTCGGTAAGAGTCTGGAATCCATGGGCAAAACCCTTTGGAATAAAAATCATTTTTTTGTTGTCGGCCGATAGCTCTTCTGCATGCCATTTCAAATAAGTCTCAGAATCAGGTCTGAGATCAACGGCCACATCGAATACCTTTCCAGCTATACACCGTATTAGTTTGGTTTCACAGGCTGGCATCTTTTGATAATGCATTCCTCTTATGCTACCCTTCACAGATGTAAACGAATGATTATGTTGCACCCAAGGTTCCGTATATCCGATAGTCTTAAATTCTTCTGCACAAAAAGTTCGCGAAAACCATCCTCTCGAATCCGAATAACGATCAATTTCTATAACATAACATCCCTTTAAAGCACTCCGCCGAAAATTCATTACAGTGATTTATAAGCTGTTATCTGATCAAATGTGAACGACATACTCTGATCAGGTGTTTTCTTATACCACTCGATGGTCCAATCAATCGCCTCCGCCGATTTCAACTTCGGTGTCCATTTCAACAAATCGATTGCTTTTGAAATATCAAGCTTTAAGATCCCAGCTTCATGCGGTTGAGCACTATTATTCGGAAATTCAAACTCACCCGAGCCCCAACATTCAATTGACCGCTTAACTAATTGTTCAACCGGCAAAAAGTCATTAGGTAAGGGCCCGAAATTAAACGCTCCTGAAAATTTTTCAGGATTTGTACTAAGAGCCAAACCCAATAATAGATAGCCATATACTGGCTCAAGTACAAACTGCCAAGGTCTAATTGCGTGTGGATTTCTTACACCAATTTTTCTACCCTCGACAAGACTTCTTATGATATCAGGGACAATTCGATCTTCAGACCAGTCGCCACCACCTATTACATTTCCCGCCCTTGCTGAGGCTATAGATTTTTTGTGCACTGCGAAATCATCTATATTAAAAAAGCTTTGCCTAAAGGAATTGACAACTATCTCTGTGCAGGCCTTACTCGCACTATACGGATCATAGCCTCCTAGTGCGTCTACCTCTCGGTATGGGTAGGTCCATTCATGATTTTCATAAACCTTGTCAGTAGTGATAATTACAACGGAGCATGGTTTGTCCAGCAAACGTGTCGCGTTGAGCAAGTTGGCTGTTCCAGAAACATTTGTTTCAAAAGTATAAGTCGGCATCTTATATGATAAACGAACAAGAGGTTGTGCCGCAAGATGAAAAATAAAGTCTGGCTTGAATTCCAACAACTCTTTAGTTAACCGCTGTTCATCACGTATATCTGCTATAACGGAATTACATAAAGTATCCCCT
>CAZFQV010000181.1:0-1018 GCA_964521175.1 uncultured Sphingobacterium sp. | reverse complement strand
AATGATATTATAGAGTCCGTTTTCGTTTTCTGGCGCTAAGGCATATCCTTTAATATCCGCACCAAGAAGATGCAGCCAAGAAATAAGCCAGGACCCCTTAAAACCCGTATGGCCGGTAACAAATACCTTTTTATCTTTGTATATTGTTAAGCTTTGTACCATGCTGTTTACTCCCAGATTTTCCAAGGAGCTTTGCCAGATTCCCATTCTTCTTCCAGTTCTACTTTATCCCGCATTGCGTCCATACACTTCCAATATCCAAAATGCTTATAAGCAACCAGCTGCTTATCAGATGCTATTTGCGCCAATGGTCTTTTCTCCCATTGTTCATTGTCTACTTCACCTTCAAGATATTTGAAAATTTCAGTATTTAAAACAAAGAAGCCACCGTTAATCCAATTTGCCTCATCTTCAGGTTTTTCCTGAAACCTGGAAATGAGTCCATCGGTGTCACTCTTGATATTTCCAAATCGTCCTGGCGGCCGAATAGCACTTAAAGTTGCAAGTTTCCCGTGTTGATGATGGAATTTAATCAAATCTTGGATATTAATATCGCTAACCCCATCACCATATGTGAGCATAAAGGTCTGACCTTCTACATATTTTTTGACCTTTTTGATTCGACCAGCTGTATTGGTGTTATTTCCGGTATCAACCAATGTTACTTTAAATGACTCCGTATTCGTATAATGCACATCTAGCTGATTATTGTGAAGCTCAACAGTGATATCCGAATTATATAAAAAATAATTAATGAAATACTCTTTGATCATATAACCTTTGTATCCTAAACAAATTACAAAATCATTAAATCCATATTCAGAATATATTTTCATAATATGCCATAGAATAGGTTTTCCTCCTATCTCAATCATTGGTTTAGGTCTTGTTCCTGTTTCTTCAGAGATTCTGGTTCCAAGACCACCTGCAAGGATGACTACTTTCATGTTAAGATTGATTTATATGCCATGTGAGAATTGGCCGAATTACACCGGGAATCTCGCCGCCATAACTTCCA
>CAZFQV010000180.1:0-5574 GCA_964521175.1 uncultured Sphingobacterium sp. | reverse complement strand
GAGAAGAAAAATACTATCCAACCCAAATACATCAGGGAATAATTGGCTGAATGCAATACCACCAGATTAATTAAACAGGTAGCAATTACAATGAAGAATATCATGAAAAATGCTAACCGCACTTTTAACTCTTCCTTTCGGTTTAATAAAGACGGCAGTGCCAGGAAAAGTAAAATAATACAGACTGAAATATTCAGGTAGAGAACAAATGGTTCTTTATAGAGCATAAGATTAGCTTACTTAAGTGCCTGTAAAATAGTTAGATGACTCATTAAACAAAAAGTCCCCAATAAGTGTCTAACTTTTTGGGGACTCTAAACGCAGACCCTTGTTTAATGGTAAATAAATTTTCCGTAAGGAGACAATATACTGACTTGCTTTTTATTAGCTTTTTCCACGCGGCCTACAATGCGGGCATCAATATTAAACTCTTTACTAATGTCAATGATTTTATGGGCGATATTTTCCGGGACATAAAACTCCATTCTGTGGCCCATATTGAATACTTTGTACATTTCCTTCCAATCTGTGCCTGATTGTTCATGTATTAAATCGAATAACGGAGGTACCGGGAACAGGTTATCTTTAATTACGTGCAGATCATCAATAAAGTGGAGCACCTTGGTTTGTGCGCCCCCACTGCAATGTACCATGCCGTGTATTTCAGACCGGTGATCATCGAGAATGCGTTTTACCACCGGGGCATAGGTGCGCGTGGGTGATAAAACCAGCTTTCCGGCAGTAATATTCTCTCCGTCTCCAATTTCTATTTCGTCGGTAAGCTTTTTGTTTCCGGAAAAGACTAAATCGTAGGGAACCGCAGGATCAAAACTCTCAGGGTATTTTTCCGCTATATATTTGTAGAAAATATCATGCCTCGCCGAAGTTAAGCCATTAGAACCCATTCCACCATTATACTCTTTTTCATAACTTGCCTTACCGTAGGAAGCCAAAGCAACAATAAGATCCCCTGAACGAATGTTGTCATTCGATATGATCTGAGATCTTTTCATGCGGCAGGTTACCGTGGAGTCAACGATAATAGTCCGTACCAAATCACCCACGTCTGCAGTTTCGCCGCCGGTAGAATGAATTCCGATACCCAGCTCCCGTAAGTCAGTCAAAATATCTTCAGTACCATTAATTATTTCAGCGATTATTTCGCCAGGGATAAGGTTCTTGTTACGTCCAATGGTAGATGATATCAATATATTATCTGTGGCCCCCACGCAAAGCAAATCATCCAGGTTCATCACTATCGCATCCTGAGCAATACCTCTCCAGACGGATAAATCGCCGGTCTCCCGCCAGTAAACATAGGCAAGAGATGATTTTGTACCCGCCCCGTCTGCATGCATGATATTGCAATAGTCATCGTCATGACCCAAGATATCAGGGATTATTTTGCAAAAGGCTTTTGGGAAAATACCCTTATCAATATTCTTAATGGCATTATGCACATCTTCCTTGTCTGCGGAAACGCCCCTCTGGTTATATTTTAGATCTGACATTGGGCAAAAGTACTAAGTACTGGGTATTTAGAGCTCAGAATTTTAAAAAATGTTCAGTTATAAATAATAATGCAATCAACAGGAAAGGTCCGGTATTAAACCGAACCCTTCCTTAGAACGTAACTGTCGGGAACTTGAAATTCCTATTTGATAAACAATAGCTCTCTAAACTTAGGAAGCGGCCATTGACTATCATCAACCAGTTGCTCCAGTTTATCTACATGGTAGCGTATGGGATCGAAATATGACCTTACATTTTCATCGTAAGCAATAGCTCTCTCGCGAGCGTCATCGATGTTGTTAGCTTTTTTACGCTCATCGATCATCTTCCGGTTATTCGTTTTGATAAAGTTGACATGCTCAGAGATCTTTTTAATAATATCCATTTGAGCTGCGTAGCTATCTTCACCGAAGCCAATATCCTTCAGGGCTCTCACATTGTCGATCAAACTTGTTTGATAGTGAATAGCTGTCGGAATGATAATATTATCAACCAGATCGCCCATAACGCGTGCCTCGATCTGAATTTTCTTGTAGTAGTTCTCCAGCAAAATCTCATGACGGGCATGTGACTCGCGAATACTGAATACCCCGGCTTCTTCGAACAATTTATCTGTTTTTGGATCAATTAGAATATCGAGCGCTTTTGGAGTGGTCTTGATGTTTTTTAATCCTCTCTTTTCAGCTTCCTGAGCCCACTCATCACTATATCCATTTCCCTCAAACCGAATAGCTTTCGATTCCTTGATGTAGCGTTTTATCACTGTCATCAGGGCCACATCTTTTTTATCACCTTTTTTTATCAGTTTATCAACCTCAGTTTTAAACTTAAATAGCTGGTCGGCAACGATGGTATTCAAAACAGTCATCGGATTGGCAGAGTTAGCCGATGAACCTACCGCACGCAACTCGAATTTATTCCCTGTAAACGCAAGTGGTGAGGTACGATTTCGGTCAGTATTGTCTAATAAAATAGGAGGAATCTTAGGAATATTTGTCCATAATGCTGTTTCCTGCTTCATTTTAGATGTCACGCGGGAGGTTTCCAGCTCATCCAGAAGATCATTCAACTGACTTCCCAGGAACATAGAAATAATGGCTGGCGGGGCTTCGTTAGCGCCCAGGCGGTGATCATTATTTACCGATGCGATGGAAGCCCTCAGCAAATCTGAATATTCATAAACAGCCCTGATTGTATTGACAAAAAAGGTTAAGAACATCAGATTATTTTTTGGTGTTTTACCGGGTGCCAGTAGGTTTTTACCAGTGTTAGTAACCAGTGACCAGTTATTATGCTTCCCGGAACCATTAATTCCGGCATAAGGCTTCTCATGTAACAGCACCTTGAAGTGATGTCTCCTGGCAACTTTGTCCATAAGATCCATCAATAAGGAGTTATGGTCAATGGCCAGATTGATTTCTTCATAGATCGGAGCACACTCAAATTGAGAAGGAGCTACTTCATTATGTCGCGTTTTCAGGGGAATACCCAGCTTTATCGCCTCGATTTCCAGATCCTGCATATAATAAAGAACGCGTTGGGGGATAGAACCAAAATAGTGATCGTCCAGCTGCTGATTTTTTGCAGACATATGGCCGAATAAGGCTCTTCCTGTAAGATAGAGGTCAGGTCTTGCATGGTATAAGGCGATATCAACCAGAAAATACTCTTGTTCAATACCTAAAGACGCGTTCACTTTTTCGATCCCCTTGTCGAAATATTGAGCGACCGCAACCGCAGCTTTATCCATTACGCTCAGTGCTTTCAAAAGCGGGGCCTTAAAATCGAGAGCTTCGCCGGTATAAGAGACGAATACTGTAGGGATACATAAGGTTTTTTCCATTAGAAAGGCGGGAGACGAAGGATCCCATGCTGTATAACCGCGTGCCTCGAAAGTACTTCTTATGCCACCGTTTGGAAAACTGGATGCATCAGGCTCCTGTTGGGCCAGTGACTCGCCGGAGAAATTCTCCAGTCCCTGACCGTCAGATCCAGGCTCAAAAAAAGAATCATGCTTTTCTGCTGTCGAGCCGGTGAGCGGCTGAAACCAGTGGGTATAATGCGTCGCACCTCTGGCTATAGCCCATGATTTCATAGCAGAGGCAACCTGCTCTGAAATAGCCCGGTCTATCGGGGTACCCGAATTAATAGAATCAGTAATACTATTGTAGGCTTCTTTGGATAAATTGCCTTTCATCTTCTTTTGATCATAGACATTTATACAATAAAGCTCGGAAAGTTTGGCAATAGAAGAATTTGCCTCGGGAATCGCCCTGGAAAGCGCTGAATTTAATGCTTGAAATCTTGGGGATGACATTGTCTTGCTTTTTTAGTTAAAAATTTTGGTAAAAATAATATTTCTATGACAAAACGAAGTTTTTTTGTGAAAAAAAATAGATGTTTTGACATAAAGAGGTAAAAAAATAGCGATTAGTACAGATTTTGACGTGTAAATCTGAGGTTTTAGCTGAAACTGAAGTTGTAAACCTCATTGTAAAATTTATGAGCTTTGGGCTCATTCGTGAATTTTCAGGCTTTTTCCTATTTTTGCGCATCCCAACAATTTAAATTGAGAACATTGGAAAATTTGCAACCGACTACCGTAGAAACTGCTAAAGATCTAGGATTACTACCGGAAGAATTTGACAGGGTAAAAGAGATACTAGGGCGGACACCTAACTTTACAGAGCTTTCTATATTTTCTGTAATGTGGAGTGAACACTGCTCCTATAAAAACTCGATCATCTGGTTAAAAACATTACCAAAAGACGGACCCAGAATGCTTGCCAAGGCGGGTGAAGAAAACGCCGGTATGGTGGATCTTGGCGATGATATCGCCTGCGTATTTAAGATTGAATCACACAATCATCCCTCCGCACTGGAGCCTTATCAGGGTGCCGCCACAGGTGTGGGTGGTATTAACAGAGATATATTTACCATGGGCGCCCGTCCGATTGCCCAGCTCAATTCATTGCGTTTTGGTGACCCTTCCCAGGAACGCACCAAATGGCTTATTAAAGGTGTAGTTAAGGGCATTGGAGATTATGGAAATGCCTTTGGCGTACCTACCGTTGGGGGCGAATTATTTTTTGATGACTGTTATACCATTAATCCGCTGGTAAATGCCATGTCGGCCGGGATCGTCAAGTCTGGTGAAACGGTTTCTGCAACTTCCTATGGTGTAGGGAATCCAGTATATATCGTGGGTTCGGCAACGGGTAAGGATGGCATTCATGGCGCTGCGTTTGCTTCCAAGGATATTACCGAAGATTCGATAAAAGATCTGCCTGCAGTGCAGGTGGGTGATCCGTTCCAAGAAAAGCTCTTACTCGAAGCAAGCCTGGAAGTAATCAAAACCGGCGCCGTCGTTGGGATGCAGGATATGGGAGCTGCCGGAATCATCTGCTCAAATTCTGAGATGTCTGCCAAAGGAGAGCATGGTATGCGGATCGACCTGGATAAGGTGCCTGTCCGTCAGGAACACATGAAGCCTTTTGAGATCCTGCTTTCAGAATCTCAGGAAAGAATGCTGATCGTTGTGGAAAAGGGCAGGGAAAAGGATGTAGAAGCCGTTTTTGATAAATGGGATTTGAATTGTGAAATAATAGGTGAAGTGACAGACACCAAGCGCCTCGAATATTATATGAATGGAGAGCTTGTGGCTGATGTACCTGCCGATGATTTAGTATTAGGAGGTGGAGCTCCCGTTTATGAGCGTGAATACAAAGAGCCCGCTTATTTCCGCGAAAATAAGAAATTTAGGATCGACGATATTGCCGAGCCCGGGGATCTGAGAGAAGTAGCCGCGCATTTGATTTCTCATCCGAATATAGCCTCAAAAAAATGGGTGACACGGCAGTACGATTCTATGGTGGGAGCGGCAACCATGACCACGAACTGTACCAGCGATGCAGCTGTGGTTAATATTAAGGGTACTCGGAAAGCAATTGCGCTTACTGTAGACTGTAACTCGCGGTACGTGTATGCGGACCCTGAGAAGGGTTGCGCTATAGCCGTTGCTGAAGCAGCAAGGAACATTACCTGCGCCGGGGGGGAACCGGT
>CAZFQV010000179.1:0-5579 GCA_964521175.1 uncultured Sphingobacterium sp. | reverse complement strand
GTGATAAAAATATTATTCTGGATGAGTTCACCAAGAAAAACAGTGCCGGTGTCGACGCTAAACACTTTGACGTGGTTGTACAAGGGATGAGTGACGTAGTTAACCAGCCCAATGGAACAGCATGGTATTCAAGGATTCCCGGAATCGAGATGTGCGGAAAAACGGGTACCGTACAAAATCCTCATGGGAAAGACCATTCGGTCTTTGTCGCTTTTGCTCCCCGGGATAATCCGAAAATTGCCATCGCAGTTGTGGTAGAAAACGCAGGTTACGGCTCTACCTGGTCTGCTCCAATAGCCAGTTTAATGGTAGAAAAATACCTTACCGACTCCATTTCAAGACCGAAATATTTCATTGATCGTATATTGGACGCCAATTTATTGCCCGGCGCTGAAAAAGCGAAAGTTCCCGTGAAACCAGCTACAGATACTGCCAAAACTCTGGCTAACAATAAACTATTACCATCAGAATTATCCGTCAATGAATAGTCAGAGAAGCTTTTTCTTTAATGTCGACTGGTGGATCATCCTAACCTATCTGGCGCTCTGTCTTATTGGTTGGTTTAATATTCACGCCGCAGTTTACGATGCCGACAACCCCAGTATTTTCGATCTGGATACCAATTATGGAAAGCAGCTTATTTTTATCGTATCGGGCATAATTATCGGTTTTGCGATCCTGCTTTTTGACGGGAAGTTTTTCAACACTTTCTCACCAGTGTTCTATGGTGTTACTCTATTACTGCTTATCCTGGTATTGATTATTGGGAGAAATGTAGGGGGCAATCAGTCATGGATTCCTATCGGAATGTTTCGGCTTCAGCCTTCTGAGTTTGCGAAAGTCGCCACCTGCTTACTCCTTGCACGGTATCTCAGCCAAGGTACCGTGAAGGTACAGGAATTACGCACCCAGCTTGTAGCTGCAATGATTATCCTCATACCTACTATTCTTATCTTGTTTCAGCCTGATGCCGGTTCTGCCCTCACCTTCAGCTCGCTGATATTACTGCTCTATCGGGAGGGCCTATCAGGCTATTTCCTAGCCATTGAAGGTTTAGCAATATTGCTTTTTATCCTGACCGTGCTATACAGTAAAATTTATGTACTCGGAACCATCATCCCGCTGGCAGCAGGGCTAATTTACCTTTTCAGAAGAAACCGGAAACTGATGACCGTAACCGCCTCTGGATTGGTATTTTCTATACTTTTTATATTTTCTGTCGATTATACATACAACCAGATTCTTAAACCGCATCAAAGAAGCAGAATAGACGTAATCTTAGGAAAAGTTAATGATCCAAGGGGTATGGGATACAACTTGAATCAATCCAAGATTGCTATCGGATCCGGTGGCTTATGGGGAAAAGGCTATCTGCAAGGCACTCAGACGAAATATAACTTTGTTCCAGAACAAAGCACAGATTTTATCTTCTGCACAATCGGCGAAGAATGGGGCTTCGTTGGCTGCTTTGTAGTGATCTCCCTTTATCTTTTTCTGCTGCTAAGGATTATAACAATCGCCGAACGACAGCGATCATCCTTCTCAAGGATATATGGTTACGGGGTGGCTTCGATCCTCTTCTTCCATTTCTTTATCAATATTGGAATGACGATCGGACTAATTCCGGTAATAGGCATCCCCCTTCCTTTTCTTAGTTACGGAGGCTCATCCTTATGGAGTTTTACCCTGTTATTATTTATACTGCTGAAACTGGATTCGAATCGAATGGGTATTATTTAGAAAAACGACGGCTAAGGATTTCATAAAACTTGTTCGCAACCTCGGCTTTTTCTATCCAGTTATTTTTAACCGCATAATTTTGTTTAAGGAAGTTTTCCGCAGCTTCCATACTATCAAATCTGTTGAGAAGCTCAATGGCCTCACTATAAGCCAAGCTGTATCCATTAAATAAATCACGCACGAATAGCAATTTATCGTTCAGGCTCACCATGCTTTTCAGGTCTTTGGTTTGGGTTATATTTAATCGATTGCCTATTGTCTCCTGCCGTCTGCCCTGGGAAAGCAATTCATTAACTGTCATTGGTTTCGCAGGAGATACTTCCTCGTTAATGATTTGCTCAGCATCCAACCTTACCGTCCGTTCAGAGATGATCACCTCCTTTATCGTAGATTCATCCTCAGGACTATCTTGCTCAACAGACGGAACCTGATCTTCCTCAGGTTGTTCCTGCTCATCATTATCCATGTCCACGCTTTCAGTCGGGATATCCTCTCCATCAGCAGCAGGCTCTTCTTCTTCTTCTTCTGCTGCTGTTACTATTTCTCCTTCGTCACTATCGTTTCTCTCGGTATCAGACTGATTATTTCTTTGAAATTCAAAATTAAGATCGTCATCAATCCTGGTCGCTGGGTCGGTGGGGTGAACAATCTCCGGTTCAGGATTGGAAACATCACCCGGCTTATCCATTTCGGGCTGCGAGCTTATCGGCGCAGGCCGGGCTGCTCTCATTTTGTCGTTAATCTTAACAAGGATCGAGATATGATCGGAAAGGAAATTTGCATTAGCAGAGAATAGTTCTAATTCAAGCTCATTGAGATAATCGGGATTTTGCGAAAGATATTCATACTGCTCATTCAATTCTGAAATAATACCACCTACCTTTTTAAAAATTTCTTTATTGTTCATCATAATTGAATAAATAAATTAGATTTCACGTTGAATAATAGTGATCTCACCGGATCCCACACACAGTTTCAAAGATATTACAATAATTAGAAGACGACTAGTTTTCAGACTCAAAATATTGATAAAAGGCATATTTTACACTGGAAATTCAGATATTAGGACATTATCAAAATGATTGGGAGAAGCGATCTATGTTAATCAGTGAACAAAATCCAAAGCGAAGGAAAGAACCCGGCGGGAGCATTGAAGTAATCTGCGGATCGATGTTTTCGGGTAAGACCGGGGAACTTATCCAACGCCTGAGGCGAGCACAGATTGCCAAACTTGATACTGGTGTTTTTAAACATACAACGGATACTCGCTATGATGAAACCTCAGTAGTTTCACACGACCTCAACTCTATCCATTCAACTCCGGTAGAGAACGCACATGACATACTAACGCTCGGCTCAAATTATGAGGTTGTGGGTATTGATGAAGCCCAATTTTTTGATGATGAGCTCCCCCAAGTTTGCAATAAGCTCGCAGATCAAGGCATCAGGGTGATAGTTGCCGGCTTAGATATGGATTTTCAGGGAAGGCCATTTGGACCAGTGCCGAAATTAATGGCTATTGCTGAAATAGTCACAAAAATTCATGCGGTTTGTGTTCAGTGCGGCGCACCTGCCACTTATTCTTACCGAACTGCGACCGATGAATCGCAAATATTCCTTGGCGAAAAGGAGAGCTATGAACCACGTTGCAGAGTATGCTATAACCGTGGCTTGTAAAAACTATTTTGTTACAATCATCGTCAAAGTCTTTTGCTGTCCACCAAACTGCATTTTATAGAGGCGTATGCCAGCGTCGAGATCTGAGACCTTGACATAAATCGTATAGGTTTCCGGCACCAGGTTGTCATTGAAAAGTTCCTTGATTTTTCTTTCCGATAAATCATATCGAATCACTGGGGTGCGGCCAGATTCAGCAACACTAAATCTGATGCCCGTTGACTCATGTGAAGGATCTGGAAAACTCTGACCCCATACAAATTGCTCATTTTCAAAAGGACCCCGAGCTTTAATCTTATCGGGCGCTCTTCTGTAATTGCTCTGAACAAGTTCAAGAGCATCTATATCTTCGGCAGTTGTCCTGAGCTGCTCTTGCACTTGTTTTGATAGTGGATTGAGGAAACCGGGAATTGACCAGGGCTTGCAGCACTCGATACCAGAGGTGCGCTGAATGAGGTTCCCTGCGCCAAGGTATATCTCTTTCTATTCGCTATTGTAAAAACGTCACCGGTGCGGAAATATCTACTGGCGAGCCATCATTCGAAAAGCTACTTTTTCTGTCCGTATAATCTAGGCTGCTCAACGCCATAACTCCGGATAAACTGCCGGATAGTCGATCGCTTCCGAGTCTCCATTAGCTGTAGCCGCAACAATCGACATATTTAATGCCCTCATAACTTCCGTAGACCGACGTAGCGTCGTTGTCAGCTCCGACTTTTATGATCATCAGTCTTGCATTGAATCCTGCACCTTGCGACACCTATTCCATTATCTGAAACCGCTAAGCGATTCCACTGACACGCACACCATGATCTGTAGAGTCACTCTTCACGTTGGGATCATCATCTTCCTTCATTTCTCTGACGCTTGCTGCCTTCTGTAATGACAATATAATTTGAACATTAACATTCATTTGTCGTATATATGCGTATACCTATGAATTATGACACATCAATCACAGAAACTCGAGAGAGTATTGTGTGTGAATGACAATGATATCATGTTGTTTATTCTGAAGCAGGTTATACAAAAATCAGACTTCGGAGACGATGTTGTGTTAAAGTCAAACGGACGTGAGGCTCTCGACTATTGCCGGCAACTAATCCACGAAAATCAAGGCTCAGGGGAGCGATACCCACAGCTAATCTTCCTGGATCTTAATATGCCCGAAATGGATGGCTGGGAATTTCTCGATCAATTTAGTTCAGAAATACACCCTTATCTTCAGGAAACCAAGGTAGTGATTACCTCTCAGTCTATCGATGATTATGAGATCACCAGATCCAGGCAATATCCTTTCGTCGTT
The DNA here is from genome assembly GCA_964521175.1 of uncultured Sphingobacterium sp. Classification (GTDB taxonomy): domain Bacteria; phylum Bacteroidota; class Bacteroidia; order Sphingobacteriales; family Sphingobacteriaceae; genus Daejeonella. The sequence continues at coordinate 856 of CAZFQV010000179.1, read as the reverse complement.
GATTTCCTGAGCTCCGTGATCACGGTAGAATATCTTGACAACCTGCGACGAACCTTGTCTGAGAACGAAACCGTATAGCCTTCTACATAATCATCCGCAATGATGATTATCTGAACTTAGGGGGAGGTCAACAACGGGCGACATTTTTTTTGATTTACTATTGATTGGTAGGGGCATTAAGTTTGCAAAAATCTACCTTTGCTTTATTCTGGCTAAAAGAAAGAATTCACCAGAAGATAAGATACTTTAATTAATGAAGTTAATAAGTAGAATAGGCATATTATTTCTCCTTCTCGTTTCGGCTAGCTGCAGTAAGGAGTCCAATCTTGACCCGGTCTTTAATAGTTTCCCACTGATAGGGACTTGGATATCATCGACGGGTACCCCAATTATGACTATCGAAAATTTAAATGACCAGGGATCTACGGAAAAATATCTGGAATACACCGAGGGTGGTTCGAGATTTCTCAGACGAACCTATCATGACTTCCCCACAACCTATGAAATCATTTACCTTGATAGGCAGGAATTAAGACTTGTTACCCGTTCTGGTGAAAGTTTAAAGTTATATCGTGTGCCCGACAAGAAAAATTGAGTTTCAGCCATACCCATGTCGCTTCTAATTACTGTCGCTTGTCAGTTCTTTAGGTTAAGTCTTAAGATTTCAACATCAGGCCTAATAACGATGTTTACGAATTCTTGACCTGGATAGGATAGTCATGCCCATATATATCCGAATATAAAATATAAAAAAGCCCCCCATAATGATGAGAGGCGAGTGGGAAATACTGGGTTCGAACCAGCGACCCCTACCTTGTCGAGGTAGTGCTCTAAACCAGCTGAGCTAATTTCCCTG
>CAZFQV010000178.1:1502-5582 GCA_964521175.1 uncultured Sphingobacterium sp. | reverse complement strand
GTCCGAGATTGAGTGTTGTGGGGCTAATGTCGGGTGCCCAGGGCATCGCCGCGAAGCCCAGAAATACCGACACGAACACTACGATCGGCGCCAGTGTAAATAAAATCCGATCGGCGGCGGTAGGGACGATATCTTCCTTCTGTAATAATTTAAGTATATCAGCGAATGCCTGTAACGAACCGTATTTACCCACTTCCATCGGGCCCAGGCGATCTTGAATAAAGGCAGATATTTTTCTTTCGGAATATAAAGCGAACAGCGTAAATATTGCCGTAAATACGAACAGGGCTGTGGCTACAAGTATATATGTCAGATAGAAATTCAAACCCGGGTATATTTCGCAAACTTACATATTATGCCTAAAAAAGAAGGTATTAGAAAGCACAATAAAGGAAGGGCAGCCGCATGGAGCCTCAGTCCCATATTGAGGCCAGTTTCAAGGTAATCTTTTCACCAAAAAACAAGCGGGTGGTGCGCACAAATGAGGGCGAGAGATCCGACACGAAGAACTGATGTTTCCCGGGATTATCCTCATTGAGCAGATTTAGATGACGAAGCCTGTCGCGAACGTACATGGCCACGATCTCTGCGGTATTAATAATATCTACCTTTCCCTTGTAATAGGCGTCAATTTCAGCCTTTATCAGTGGATAATGAGTACAGGCCAGGATAAGGCCGTCAATCTTTCGCAGCTTTCCTGAGGAGAGGTAAGAGTTGATCACCGTTTTGCTGATATTATTATTGAAAAACCCTTCTTCGATCATGGGGGCCAGCAAGGGTGTTGCCAGCGACAAGACCTGAATGCCGGGGTCTTGCTCATGGAACTTCCGGGCGTATACCTTTGAGCGAATGGTAGACTTAGTGCCAATCACCCCGATCTTATGATAGCTACCCTTTTTCACCATGCTCTTCACCACCGGATCAATAACATTGATGATCGGGAGCTGATCGCCTAAGAAATGCAGTAGCTCATGATAGGCCTGGGAGGAAGCGGTATTACATGCAATAACGATTGCTTTACACTTCTTGTCGACCAGAAATTTGGCGATCTTCAGGCTATAGAATTTTATGGCTTCGGGCGACTTATCGCCATAAGGCATGTGCGCGGTATCGCCAAAATAAATGAGTTGCTCATTCGGCAAAACCTTACGTATCGCATCTGCAACGGTCAATCCCCCGATACCGGAGTCAAATATTCCAATGGGAAGGCTTGAGCTCATCTGCCAAAACTACTAAACATCAGCCATATTTTCGGAAAGAATATCAGGCATATATTTTGAGTTTTTTGCATAAAAAAAGTGCCTCACCATATGGAAAGGCACTTTTCAATGAAAGTCTTGATTATTTACTCGCTGTTGTAATGCCGAGTTTTGTTTTTACGTCCGACAGGATATCTTCTCCTCCGTCGAAGTAAACTACGCCTGGCTGAGAGACGTCAAACACGTAAGCAAAGCCCTTTTCTTTTGCCACTTCCCTTACCGCTTTTTCAGCTTTTTCGAAGACAGGCTGATACAGCTCTGTACGCTTGGCAGTCAGCTCTTCCTGAGACTTTTCCTGAGTGTCTGTAATTTTTGTTTCCATCCCCTGGATATTTACAGCCAGATTGTTCAACTCCTTCTCTAATGTAGCCCGGTTTGCTTCACTTAGAGTTTTGTACTTATCTTCATAGGTGGTCACCAATTTCTGACGTTCAGCACCCATCACTTCCAAAGTAGTTTGCTTGGCCTTGGCGAAGGTCTGGAAAGTTGCATCGGCAGTTTTCATTTCGGGCATAGCCTGTAAAAGTTCTGCTGAGTTGATATGGCCAAACTTTTGCTGAGCGCTTGCTACATTCACAGCTAAAAATAATCCTGCTGCAAGTACTCCGGTTCTAAATAGTTTTTTCATTTTGTTTGTTAGTCTGTTTTTTATGTATGATTATGAGAACTTAATTGGTAACAAATGTGCCGGGTTTGTAGCCCAGCCGGCTTATAACCTCGTTACTTTTATCTAAACGCGGACTGGCATAGAGCATCGTGATCTCGCTGCCTTTATCAAAAATCATGTCCAGTTGCTGGGCATCAGCCACAGCCTGAATAGCCTGCGCTACCCGATCCTGTATGGGCTTAATCAACTTCGTACGGGTTTGAAAAAGTTCACCTTCAAATCCGAACTTCAGTCGTTGAAATTCTTTTGCCGCGTTTTCTTTATCTATTATTTCATCCTCCCGGCGCTTACGCATCTCCGGACTTAACAACACCTGGTCAGCTTGATAGGCCTTAAAAAGCCGCTCTATCTCAGCAAACTTTGCATCAACTTCTTTCTGCCATTGGTTAGAAAGCGCATCCAGCTGCTTCTGAGAGGATGTATATTCCGGTATATGTTTCAAAATATACTCACTATCCACGTAGGCGAAACGCTGAGCAAACGCCCCAATTGTAGTGAAAAATAGCAATATTATTATTAAAGCTGTTCTTTTCATCTTAAAACTAGTTAAAACCTCCATTTAACGCCTGTGATATACTAAACGTAAATGCTTGTCGGCCATTGTCCTGTACCCCAGGAATTTTATCAAACGGGAATCCATAGTCAATACCCAGCAAGCCAAAAATAGGTAAAAATACCCGGGCGCCGACACCGGCAGTACGCCTGATATTAAATGGCGCAAAGTCACGGAAAGAGTTCCATGTATTACCCCCTTCAGCAAAGGCAAGGACAAATATCGTTGCACTCTGGCTGGTTGTAATAGGATGCCTCAATTCTAATACATATTTATTGAATATCGGGCTGCCTGATCCCTGAGCAATAACCGGATTGGAACCCGAAGGAATTACCGCATTATTGGCATAACCCCGCATAGCGATGATTTCAGAACCCTGCAGATAATCAAAGCCCTGCATACCATCTCCTCCCAGTTTAAAACGCTCAAAAGCCGACTCGCCTATCGCACTGTTATATATTCCGAGGAATCCAAACTGAGCCTGCGCTTTCAGGACAAGCTTTCCGTAGATCTTCTGGAACCATTGCGATTCAAATTTCCATTTATGGTATTCCGTAAACTTATATTTTTGTTTATCAGTGGCGATCGCATAGTTCCTATTGTTCAACAAAGAAAACGGAGGCGTAGCCTGAACAGTCAGCCTTATGTTCGATCCGGAAGTCGGGAATATCGGTGCGTCTACCGAATTACGGCTGAGCTCCTGGGTAAGGTTAAAGTTATAGGATGTTCCGGTAGAGAAAATAAACTGATTGTAATTGTTCAGCTTGTACTCCTGTAAGTTGATCGAGGTATTTGCCTGGAAATAATCATCCGGCCATTTCAGGCGTCGGCCCAAAGTAAAGGTCAGACCATTGAGGCGGATTCTTGCCAGGTCGGCGTTCCCCTTATTCAACCCATTGGACTGAAGTGAAGTAAAGGCACTCACACCGAAATAAATGGGTTTTTTACCCCCCAGCCATGGCTCGGAGAAGGAGAAACTATAAGACTGGTAGTACTTGCCATTGGTTTGCCCCCGGATACTCAGTTTCTGACCATCGCCTTTTGGCAAAGGCTTCCAGGCTTTCATATTAAACAAGTTACGGGCAGAGAAATTATTAAAGGTCAGACCCAGGGTCCCGATTACCCGGCCGCCGCCAAAACCACCCGACAGCTCAATCTGATCAGAAGGTTTTTCTACCACGGTATATTCCAGATCTACCGTTCCTTCATTCGGATTGATATTGATAGGCCGGGGATCAGTTTTGGTATCATCGAAGTTGCCAAGCTGGGCAATCTCCCGGGTACTCCGGATAATCAGCTCCTTGGAAAATTTCTGTCCCGGCTTAGTGCGGATCTCCCGTAAAATAACTTTATCATTGGTAAGGTCGTTCCCCTTAACGCTTACCTTGTTAATGGTGTATTGCGGACCCTCATACATCCTGATTTCCAGATCAATGGTATCACCATATATCTTGGTCTGCACCGGATCTACGTTGAATGTTAAATAGCCATCATTCAGATAAAGCGATGAAACGTCGGCACCGTTCGGGCTGCTGGTTAGCTTCTTAGCCAGCTTCTCTTCACTGAACACCTCTCCTTTTTTTATGGATAGCACACTTTCC
>CAZFQV010000178.1:0-1492 GCA_964521175.1 uncultured Sphingobacterium sp. | reverse complement strand
TAGGATATTTCGCATTACCCGCCCAGGTGATGTCACCAAAATAATATTTCGGACCTTCGTACAGGTCGATCTTAATACTTACCCCATTTTCGCTGGAGCGGAAGGTAGAGTCTTTAATAATTTCTGCATCCCGGTAACCCTTCTCATGCATCTTGTTCACCAGATTCAGCTTATCCTCATCATACTTGGTCTGTAAAAATTTAGCCGATCCGAACACCTTATAAATAGCACGCTCTTTGGTCTTCTTCAGATATTTCTTGAGCTGTTTTTCCTTAAAATCATGATTCCCGGTAAAGGAAATATCGTCAATCTTCACCCGCTTGTGTTTGTCAACCGTTACGTCGAGGATCAGATTGTTCTCGCCCACAGAGTCTTTTCTCTGGGCAATATCCACATCGGTATAGAGATAGCCCTTTTCATTAAAGTGCCTTTTGATGATGTCTGTAGTCGTTTTCAGCAGATTTTCGTTAACAACCTTGCCTGTTTTATCATTTAACTTTGCTTTTATATCAGTTACCTCCCCTTTCTTCAGTCCGAAAAGATCGATACGCGTTAAACGCGGCCGTTCCACCACCTGGATCTCAAAGAAGATTGAATCTGACCTTACCTCCCTGATATTGAGTTTCACGTCGTCGAACAGGCCCTGAGCCCAAAGATTCTTTACTGCATTAGAGGTAGCCTCTCCCGGTACTTCAATCCTGTCGCCTTTGGTAAGTTTGGAGATGGTAATCAACACGTCTTTATCCAGAAATTGAGTACCGGTGATCGTCGTTCCGCCTATAACAAATTCCTGGGGGTTAAGATAGCTTATCTCAGACCGCGAGCTGGTGGTTCGGGGAGCAGTTGGAGCAGTAGTTCTGCCAAACTGCGCCATGGCTGAAGTTCCTGAAATAAGTAGTAATATAATTATAAAAATACGATTCATTTCTTGTATTTAACGCCGCTAAAATAAGCTAATCACTTGTTAAAAAGTGTTAAAAGTAAAAATTAGTTCAACTGTTCACTGGTCATACCAAAGCGTCTTTCACGCTTTTGGTAGTCAATAATTGCCTCAAAAAGGTCAGCTCTTCTGAAGTCAGGCCATAACTTCGGGGTAAAATACAGCTCTGAATATGCCAGTTGCCATAATAGATAATTACTGATACGGTATTCACCGCTTGTGCGGATCATCAGCTCCGGATCAGGCATTTCTGCGGTGTCTAGATAGGATGAAAAAAGTTCTTCGTTGATATCTTCGGGCCTGAGTTTGCCCATGCTCACATCCACCGCCAGATCTCTTGCTGCCCGGCTAATTTCCCGGCGGGAGCTGTAACTTAAGGCCAGAGTGAGGGTACAGGCCTTGTTTTCGGACGTTTTTTCGATAGCTCCCTGTAACTCTTTATAGCACTTCTCGGGGAGCGATTTCAGGTCGCCTATGGCATTTAGTCACACTCCATTTTTCATCAGGGTACGGGTCTCTTTGCTGATCGTGGCTACCACCAGTTCCATCAGG
>CAZFQV010000177.1:0-5587 GCA_964521175.1 uncultured Sphingobacterium sp. | reverse complement strand
GGCTGAAATGAAAGTATGCACCGCATGGCCACCCTCATGCACCATGGTCGTAAGATCACGGAAACTCCCCGCAGAATTCATAAAGATGAAGGGAGCACCGCTTTCTGCCAGGGGATAATTATAGCCGCCCGGAGCCTTGCCCTTGCGGCTGTCCACATCAAAAAGGTCATTTGCCCTCATTATCTCCAGCCTTTGGCCGATATATGGATCGAGACGATTAAAGCAATGGACAGCCTTGTCGATCAGCTCTTCGCCATTTTTAAAAGGCTTTAGTGCCGGCTTCCCGGAGGTGTCTACATCCATGTCCCAGGGCTTGAGGGTATCCAGACCCAGAGCCTGCCGGCGGCTTTCTGCCTGCTCGCGCAGCAAGGGAACGATTTCATTTTCGATCGCCTCGTGAAATTGATAGCAGTCTTGCGGATTATAATCAAACCGGCCGAGCGCCTGAAACATATAATCTCTAAAATTTTCAAAGCCGGCATTCAACGCTACCTGATGTCTTAGCTTGAGCAGGCCGTTAAATAAACGGTCCAGCTTATCCTTATCCTGTAGTCTTCTGGCGGTAATGGCTTCCCAGGCTTCCTGGCGTACCGCCCGATCGGTATCTTTCAAGAATACCGAAGCCTGCTCCAGCGTATATTCCTGGCCACGAAGGTTAACAGACATCGCGCCCGTTATCCCCTGATATTTTTGCTGTTCCACCTGTATTGCGGTCTGCAAAGGAATATTCTCCTCCCTGAAAAGCTCAAGAGCTTTTTTTACCCCCCGGGTATAGACAAAATATTTAGCCTTATCCAGCTCTTCCGCATAAGGGCTTTCTATAAATTTTTTGTTGAGCTCATTATTAATAGGCGCGATTTTAGGCTCTATCTCGGTGGCGAAGAACTGAAACTCTTCCAGCAGCTTAGGATCCGCAGTATCGCAGGTCATCCGGATATAACGCCAGGCAAAATCCTCTTCCAGAGCAGCTTCCAGCTCACTGCGGTCTTTTAGCCACTGCTCCAGTTCCGCAGCGGAATGAATCGCTCTGTTTGTTAATTCAGCAAATAAAGGCTGCAGACTGGCCCATTGTATTTCAAGGTTCGCAGGGACATAGGATCTTTCCTTCTTGGTGATTTTAAGATTTTCCATAGTTAAAATTGCTTGGTTAGATAAGCATCCAGTAAAAAGAATAATGCAAAAACTACTGAAGCTATTCCGTTGGTAGTAAAAAATGCCCGGTTTACTTTAGACAGATCATCAGGCTTCACCAGCTGATGCTGATAAATGAGTAACAGAATAAAGAATAATACCCCCGACAAATAAAACCAGCTCAGGCCGGTGATCAGGTAGGGGATGATCAAGGCAATGACCGCCAGCACATGCAATATCGAAGACACCTGTAATGCCTTTGCCTTGCCCAGCCAGGCAGGAATAGATTTTAGCTGATGGTCGCGGTCGAATTCTTCGTCCTGCAGTGAATAGATAATGTCAAAGCCACTGACCCAGCATAACACCGCTATCGAAAAGTATACCGGCAGCATCGCAAACTCGCCTGTAACCACCAGATAGGCGCCGAGAGGTGCCAAAGCAAGCCCCAGGCCCAGGATGAGGTGACACAGCGGAGTGAATTTTTTAGTATAGCTGTATCCTAAGATCACGGCCAAAGCGACCGGCGACAGGTAAAAACAGAGTCGGTTGATTAACAGGGTGGTCATTACCAGCAAGAGACTATTGATAATCGTAAATACCAGTGCTTCACCCGCTGATACCCGGCCCGATGGAATATCGCGAATAGCGGTGCGCGGGTTTCTGGCGTCGATGTGCCGGTCGAGATAGCGGTTAAACGACATTGCAGCATTTCTGGCAAATACCATACACAAGAGCATAAGCCCGAATTTTATCCAGTTTAAGGGATGGTCGGTGGTGGTAACGGCAAGGAAGAAACCAATAAAGGCAAAGGGCATCGCAAATAAGGTATGTGCAAATAATACCAGCGAAAAGTATTTTTTCATCAGAATATAGTTTGTCTTTTAATGGTTAAGAAGCTCATGCAATCTTCTTGTCAGGATTTATGTGATATGATGCCGTATGATGATGAGGCATACGCTTAAACACTAGCTTAGCCCTTGTAATCTTTATTTAATTCATTTATAAAATTCAGGATCTGCTCTCTTCCTTCCTGAGTTTCCGAAGAGCTGATATAATGCTGAGGTACTTCTTCAAAAATCTCTAACAAGGCTTTACGAAAGCCGGCAACGCTCTGATCAGTTTTAACCCGCGACTGCTTATCCGCTTTGGTGAAGATCAGTTGAAAGGGCAGTCCGTTCTCACCAAGCCAGGAACAGAATTCAAGATCAATTTTTTGAGGCTTAAGGCGGCTGTCGATCAGCACGAACACGCACTGCAGACTTTCCCGATTCCGGAGATAATAGCTGATAAACTTTTGCCAGTCGGCACGATTGGTTCTCGACGTTCTGGCGTAGCCATAGCCTGGCAGATCGACGATATGCCATTTTTCATTGATCAGAAAATGGTTGATTAGCTGCGTCTTGCCGGGCGTTTGCGAAGTCTTGGCGAGGCCCTTTTTCTGAGCCAGCATATTGATGAGCGAAGATTTCCCAACGTTAGAGCGACCAATAAACGCATATTCCGGCAAAACTGCCGGTGGCAGCCTGTCCGTCCGGGTGTTGCTGCATAGAAATTCTGCGCTTTTTATGATCATCTCCGCAAAGGTAGGAAATTTGTACGTTCCGCCTCATTTTCTAATCCTCAATTCCCTTATCTTTGCGGCATGCCCAAATCAGTAATCCCTTACCGCGACTCGCAGGCCACCAAAAAGGAGCAGGTTGCAACGATGTTCGATAATATCTCCGGCACCTATGATTTCCTGAATCATTTTTTATCCCTGGGGATCGACGTGATCTGGAGAAAGATGGCTATTGCCGAGCTGAAGGCCGGTAAGCCTAAACAGATCCTCGACGTGGCAACCGGCACCGGAGATTTCGCGTTTGAGGCCATCCGCATCCTGAAGCCTGATCAGGTGACTGGTGTCGATATTTCGGAAGGCATGCTGGCCATTGCCCGGGAAAAGATCATCAAAAGAAAGCTGCAGGACGTTTTTACCGTAGGCATGGGCGATTCCGAGAAACTGCTGTTTGAAGACAACCGTTTTGATGCCGTGACAGTAGCTTTTGGAGTGCGTAATTTCGAGCATCTTGAAAAAGGACTGGCCGATATGCTGCGGGTACTAAAGCCCGGAGGCAAGGCCGTGATTCTGGAATTTTCCAAACCCCGTGTTTTCCCCGTTAAGCAGGCTTATCACTTTTATTTTAAATACGTCACTCCCGCAATAGGCAGGTTGTTCTCTAAGGATAAAAGTGCGTATACCTATCTTCCCGAATCGGTGGCAGCCTTCCCGGATGGCCTCCGATTTATAGACATGATGCAAAAAGCTGGCTTTCAGCATACCAAATGGCGCTCGCTGACGTTTGGAATCTGTTCCATATATACCGGTATTAAATGAGAAAACGCTTATTTTCCATCCTGCTTCTTATTTTTCTGGGTCTGAATTCATTTGCCCAGCGGAATTGGGGTGGAGGAGTGGACGATGAAACCCTGCATTTCGGATATAAGTTTCAATTAAGCGGGGCAGAGTATAAGATTTTCAAGAATTCTTCCGCCCCATCGAAAATAAGCTCCTGGATGGCTCTCAGTGGCGGTGGCCTTGGCCTTGTTGCTGATTTAAAACTAGGCGACAATTTAAATCTGCGATTTACTCCGGGGCTTGGTTCCTCTGATATTCATATCAAATACGACAATGGGAGCGTAGACAGCCTGAAGTTTAATTCGTTTTATGCTGATTTTCCGCTGGGGTTTAAGCTTAAATCTGACCGGAGGAAGAACGTCAGGGCTTACATGATCGGTGGCATTCGATATACTAGGGCTATTACGCAGAACACCGACGAACAAGCGAAAGACATGCCGTCTAATAAGTTTATGGAAAATCGGCGCGACGCGTATTGGTACGAGGCGGGTATTGGCTTGGATCTCTATTTCGAGTTTTTTAAGCTATCACCGGAGATTAAATTCGCTCAGACCATAAATAACGTACTCGACAGGAAAGACCAGATGAATAATCCCTATACCAGTCCCTTGGATAAGCTCCTGCTGAGAAATATTCAGTTCACCCTTTACATTGAGTAATCTACTCTTTTGACCTTAAAATTATAATATTTTCATAATTCTATCGGTTCATTTATTACAATTCCCTAATTTAGAGTTTTGAACCAGATATGTCTAAGATAGCTTTAATTACAGGAGCCACCGCCGGAATCGGCGAAGCCTGCGCCCGAACATTTGCACAACAACACTATAATCTGATCCTTGTGGCCCGCCGCACCGAACGACTGACCGCCTTATCCGAAGAGCTCAGCGCCAAATACGGTATCAGCGTAAAGACCCTGACGATAGACGTCAGGAATAAGGAAGAAGTCGCCAAACTGGAGACTTTACCTGAGGAATGGAAAAAAGTAGATGTGCTGGTTAATAATGCCGGCTTGTCGCAAGGCCTTGATCCGATCAATTCAGGAGATACCACCGACTGGGAAGTGATGATAGACACCAATATCAAGGGTCTGTTGTATGTCACGAAGGTGGTTTCCAACTGGATGATCCAGTATGGTCCCGGCCATATCGTCAACATCGGCTCTATTGCCGGCAAGGAAACCTATGCCAATGGAAACATCTATTGTGCCACTAAACATGCGGTTGATTCGCTGAATAAGGCGATGCGCATCGATCTGCTGAAGCATAAGATCAAAGTTACCGGCATCCATCCCGGCGCTGTGGACACCGAGTTTTCGGAGGTTCGCTTTAAGGGAGATAAAGAAAGAGCAAAGAAGATCTATGAAGGCTATGAGCCGCTCCATGCAATAGATATCGCCGAAACCATTTGGTTTGCGGTATCCAGGCCGGCCCATGTCAATATCAACGATCTGATTATCATGCCTACTTCGCAAGCCAATACCTCCCACGTACTGAAGTAAGGCCTTATTTTTGCTTTTGATAAGCAATTATTTATAAAAATTAAGGTCGACCCATGGCGGAATGTGTAGTTTTGTTAAAAATAATCCATTAATCAACCATACCCTTACATGTCTCTGCGCGAAAAAATAGATCAGGATATTAAGTCGGCAATGCTGAACAAGGATAGCGCCACACTGCGCGGCCTGAGAGCGATAAAAGCAGCATTGTTAAACGCCCAAACCGAAAAAGGAGCTACCGATACCTTAAGCAAGGATACCGAGATTAAAGTGCTGCAAAAACTGGTCAAACAACGCAAAGAATCTGCAGATATTTATCAGACTCAACAACGCCAGGATCTCTACGATATTGAGATGGAGGAGATGAAGGTTATTGAGGCATTCCTGCCGCAGCAGATGAGCAGGGAGGAAGTCGCGGTTCAGGTGAAAGAAGCGATTCGGCAAAGCGGCGCAAGCAGTATGAAAGATATGGGGAAAGTGATGGGCATAGTGAATGCCCGGCTGGCGGGCAAGGCCGACGGTAAAACGATATCCGAACTGGTAAAAGAGCTTCTGGGCGCTTT
>CAZFQV010000176.1:0-5592 GCA_964521175.1 uncultured Sphingobacterium sp. | reverse complement strand
AACTGAGCAGGATCATCCAATGTCCCAGGATCCTCGGACCTGCAACCCGGGTTTCCGCTTTATAACCGTAAGTAAAATCGGGCCTGTCGTAACGCTCAACCGCCTTCAGGATAATATTCTTAGCCTGGGTAAAATATTGCTTTTCACCGCTGGCCTTGGAATACTCGGCCAGCCCTTCAGCCACAAACAGGTTACCATAAATATCCCCCTCCACATTCGAAAGAGGTTTGCCTTCTTTAGTAAATCCTGAAATATAATAAGTTCCGTCTGACGGCAGCAGTTTTAAGATAAAATCTTTAGACTTGCGGGCAATCTCGAGGTAGCGTGGGTTCTTTTCCAGGTTATTATAGAGGAATGAATAAGTCCACATTCCCCTTCCTTCAAACCATGCGCGCTTATTGGTATTCTCCAGCTTCCTGGTCTCGATATTCACCGAGCACATAAAACCACCCAACTCATGATCCACCACATATTTGTCCATATTGGGTAAAAACTTATCGAATAAGGCTTCCTTATAGGTTTCCCTGAGTTTCTTCAGGTTAAGATCGCTGATGGTATTCAGCTCATCCTTAACAGGCATTGGGGCAGCTTCAACTTTTTCAGAAATTAATGTCGCGCCGATTCCGGTAGCACCTACAAGTCCTAGTCCAGCGAGGGAATTGAGCTTTATAAAATTGCGTCTTGAATATTCGTTATTTTTCATGATTTGGTTTATCGTTTATTCATTTAATGATATTGTAGTTCTCTCATATTCAAAAGACTTCCGGTTTATAATGCAGACATCCTTATTATTCGTGTCTATCAAAAATAGAATTTTCACTTGAATATTTATACCAATATACTACTGGCCTATCCTGCTAATCTAAGACTTATGATGCCTGTATTTACTGAGGTCAAATATCCGCTTCCCTTTATATTTTTTACCTTCAAATGGGTCTCAGCCCACATACTTTTACTCGCTCAGGTTATATTTCCGTTATCAGATGGATGGTTTGTGTATAAATAATCACTATCCCGCCAGTGTCGGCAAGCGTGTTTATTATGATACTTGATGATACTCAGGGAACCGAAAGTTCGGATAATTAAATTAATAGTTGAGTGTTAAGTAAATTATTTTACACAAGGCGTTCTTGCCTATTCATTCCTTTTACCGCTTATCGGTGATGGCTCAGCGCTGTGATCAATTAATACAAAGAATATTCAGCCGGGAAGTGCAGTTCTATACTGCTGAAAATGCAGGCAGGTATCATTCACTCGGGACGCTTCCAGAACCAGAGAGATCCCATCCCTGATTGTCTAACGACAAATTCAAAATAGCTGGTATAATGAAAATTCTGAATACACCTGGAAAAAGCCTACTCGGGCTTTAATTTACGCAGCTCTCATCCAGGTTATTGATCACCGTTATTTGAAACTACAGGCGGGCCAATATCCGATCTAGCGACCCCGTCTGATCGCCCGCAATTTCTCAGAAAACTCTAACTTATGATAACCACCGGATTAGTCTCGACTTTCTATTACAACTCGATTCATGCTCTTGATCGGCGACAGCTTCCATAGCGACACTGATCTTGAACAGCGCGGTGAATTTAACTTAAGTGCGTTTGCTATGCTTAGGCTAAAGTTTTTCAACCATACCGCCGGTCTGCCTTAGAGTGCTATAGCATTGTTTGTGACATTGAGTCCTTATCTGCCAACTGATCAAATCAAATAACTGCCGCCCTGTTGTCTTCCTTTCGGATAAATAATTGGCTTTTTTATAATTTCTGATTTTAGTCTTTTAGCTTTAAACTTAGCCGAAAGAAATTCATGCATGTCAATGTCGCCTGAAACAATGTCATCTTTAACAATACCTTTAAAGCTAGTTTTAATGTTATCTCCAGGAATAGCCCAAGAGCTTTGCATTTTTATTTCATTACCTTCTATAATTCCATTGATTTCACGTTCGGAAAATTCAGACCGATGAATGCCAGAGAAATAATTTCCGTCTTGTTGGTCAATAAACAATTGTTGTTTGTCGATGCTGTTATAAAACTGCACTTCGAGGTCCCAGCGTCCCAGCATACTCACTGCAGGAGATTTCATTGCTACAACAGGCTTGGGACTTCTTTTTCTGCCAATGACTTCTTTGATACGGGATGCTGCTAATTTATCGTCACCCGGAACCATCATGTAACCAACCAAGGCAATGCCTGTAACGCCCGGCTCATCCCTATAGATAGCCACGCCAATTCTTGGAAAAGTATTACCCAGCTCTTCGGATACCTCCTGCCCGGTCACATGTAGCTCTTCCGGATTCCAGGTTATGAATAAATAGGGTGTCACATGATGAATTAATTCAGGGTCGGGCATCTTGATTTGGAAATTAACTCCTTTTACAGTTGCGGCTTGATTTCCAATATTTTCTAACCAGTTTACCCAGTTTTGCATTTCTTGCTTATGATCCATCTGAACCCAGGTTTCAACCGCGGCCAACATGCCGATATGTTCTTCGCGAGCTACCTTATTATCGCGACCGGGCCCATGGTGCGGAGCTGCGGCCTGCCAGGTTGACATTAATAGATCTTTCCTCCCCAATAACAGTCCGCAACTACCCGGGGCTTTCAAGCCTTTGCCTCCGCTGAACGCGACTACATCCGCACCTCTCGATAAGTGTACGTTGGGAAATGTAAGGATATACGCCGCGGCATCGACAAACACCGGAACATTTAAAGGTCTGGCTATTTTTGAAATAATCTCAAGCGGTAAAAACGATTCCTTCTCCGCATTAATATAAATCATCGCCGTTTGTGGTCCAATACTCTTTCTGAGCTCTTCTTCATTTTCAACGGTGATAATTGTGGCTCCTGTACTTCTGACCGCCTGATCGTAGACTATACGCGAAGCACTTGGAATAATTACTTCTGTTTTCTCGAATCCGGTCAAATCAGGCATTCGGACAAGTTTTTCCGGATTCCCTCCTGATAGGCAGGCGAAAGTAAAGAGTTTTATTCCAGCAGCAGCACCCGAGGTTACCAGCCCCCATTCAGCACCGGTGAGCTCAGCCAAACGCTCTCCTACTCCTTCCACCAATTCATCCATCTGAACATTCAAGGTAGAAACTGCTTCCATCGCAAGTCTGACTTCTGGTCTGGCAACTGATCCACCCATAATGGTGTTGGTACCTTTGCAATTAACAAACGGTTCAATGCCAATTGATTTTAATATTTTATGCCCTCTTTCCGCGAGTTCCGAATCCGCAGTTTTTGAAACTCCCGATAAAAAAGCAAATCCGTTTTTATTAGGAATAGCGTCAGTCTCCAATGCCGATGCTCTGGCAGCAAAGGGGAGCAGGGTTAAACCCTTAATTATGTCTCTACGTTTCATATTTACAAGAGTATTTGAGTTAAATTTTTTGATTTATACCATTAAGATTATTTGATCTTAGTACCTGCACGCCCATTCAAATCCCATTCAACTTTTCCTGCGCGAATAGTTAACTCTGTTTCCAGTTTCTGAGTACCATTCATTACATATCCATGAGAATCAATAAATCCGAAATCGCCGTTTCTGATATTTAATCCAGCAATGTCAGCTTCAGAGCCAATACTAAGATTTCCAAGTTCAGTCCTTTGGATATATTGCGCAGGATTCCAGGTGGATTTTAAAATTACATCGTATAAAGACATCCCCATATTTAGGAACTTAGACATGATATTATTCATATCCTTCATGCCCGCGTTCATATTCCCTGAATGTAAATCTGAACTTAATGAATTTGGATAAAGTCCCTGTTGCATAGAAGGTATAGCCTGGGAGAATACGAAACCATTTCCACCGTGGCCTACGTCAAATATCACTCCCCTGTTCTGAGCATCTTTGACATATTGCTTAACCTTACCGTTTTGGTCTACTAAAGCCTCCTTATAGAAAGGTGCCGAAGTAGCTCTCGTGCCCGCATGGTACATGTGTGTTAGAATATCTCCCGGTCTCAATTGCTTAGTTAAAAGTCTCTCTAAAGAATTTGATGGTGGCAATCCCCGCCAATCGATCATGACAGGCCTATTTGACAGGATACCGGCTTTAATAGCGCTATCCACAGGAATAGACTGTAATCCGTTGTAATGTGCCACCTTAAAGCCCACAATATCATCTTTATAGTATTTGGCTATTTGGGCGGCCATTACAGGACTCATATCCGTTGAATCTTGCTCATGAACCCCCATTCCATCACCTACGATATTTAAAAAAGCGAGAACACGCGTCTTAGACTGATCTATAATATTCTTTTTAAATAAAGGACACGATCTCCAGCCCGAACTACCGGCATCAGCGACGGTGGTAACACCTGACCTTAGCGTATAACCATCAGGAGAGAGAGAACCCGGTGCATCCATCAGATACTGATCCTTATTGGTTCCCGCAAATGCATGAACATGAATATCAATAAGTCCGGGCGTGATGTATAAGCCTTTTACGTCGATAACTTTTTTGGCAGCAGACGGTGATATTTCCGTTGCAACAAGAGCTACTTTTCCTTCGCTAATTGCAAGATCCATTTTTTCATTGATCTTATTTTTAGGATCAATCAGATGTCCGCCTTTGAGCAAAATATCATAATTCTGGGCACACACCGTTGATGTTATACCGAATAATGTAACTATCAATGAAGGAAGGATCCTGCGTACTATTTTTAAATTCATATAACAATTTCTATAAATAAGGCAACAATGTGTGAAGGGAAACCGTGCTTTAAAAAACACTTGTAAACCATATCAAACAAGAGGAAGTGAACAAATTAAATAGACATTTCTAATCTTCTACCTCAACAATCATTTCTATCTCTAAGGCCATGTTTCTTGGAAGTGCATTCATTCCTACAGCAGAGCGAGCATGCTTCCCCTTTTCTCCGAAAACGTCTACCATCAGATCAGAAAAAGCATTCATTACTTTTGGTTGATCGGTAAAACCATCCACACAATTTACCATTCCAAGCACCTTAACGATACGTTTCACTTTATTGAGATCTCCAATTTCTGCCTTTAGACTGGAAAGTAAAGCAATACCTGCAAGCCGAGCGGCTTCCTGCCCTTGCTCAATGGTTAAATCTGCACCTACTTTACCAATCACGCGAGTACCATCAGGTTTCTCTGGACCATGTCCTGAGGTGTACACCAGATTTGCCGTCCTCATCGTTTTGACAAAACTTGCACTTGGTGGATCAGGAGTTTTCAAGGTGATATTTAAATCCTTTAAACGACTTTCAATATCAACAATCTGAGTGGCGTCAGAAACCGATTCTTTCTTTTCGACTTGGTTACAGCCTAGAAAAGCAATTGCAAGCATGACTGAAAATGTATATATTCTCGTATTCATTGATATTGGGCTTTATTTATTTCAACAATTCAACTTTACTTATTCACCACATTTACAGGCATACCCTGTAAAAACGATGCTAAATTATTTTCTGCAATTCCCATTAGTCGGGTTCTTGCTTCTTTGGTAGCCCAGGCAATATGTGGAGTAATCAGGCAATTCTTCGCTGTAAACAGAGGATTGTCGGCCTTTGGCGGCTCCACCGATAGCACATCGATACCTGCTCCGGCAATAATC